>DATELO010000075.1:0-2633 GCA_035276505.1 Candidatus Nitrosocosmicus sp. | reverse complement strand
ATAAATAATGCGACAACATTATTGCGTGTCTTTAATTGCATTATTATTTCAAGGCCCTGGTGACCAGATTCTGCTAGTAATATATCAAAGAGTTTACCATATTGATGTTCTAAAAAACGTTTCATTGATTTTAACATTTGCGGATTGTCAACCACTAGCAGGATTGCTGGTTTCGTATCAAATACCTCAATTAGAATGTACACATAAGCAGTAATAAGAATATTCATACATGAAATTCTATTCAGGCAAAGTGATACAGTCAATAGCGAATAATTAAAAATGTCTTACTACTATGTTTCTGACTTGAATCAATAGTTCGACGTCTTTGCGTAAAACGCAGAAGCCTAATTTGCAGAGGATCATATAGCAATTTTTGATTCTTACTTACGCCGATGTTGATACAACAATAGAGTTCTAAGACAATCACTCGGTAGATTATGTAGGTTCTAATTAAT
Source organism: Candidatus Nitrosocosmicus sp. (assembly GCA_035276505.1). Lineage (GTDB taxonomy): Archaea > Thermoproteota > Nitrososphaeria > Nitrososphaerales > Nitrososphaeraceae > Nitrosocosmicus. The sequence goes on along the minus strand of DATELO010000075.1, from coordinate 2,178 downwards.
AAATCGCTGAAACCAAATCTACCTATAATTTGAGTCTATTTCTAACAAGGTTTAAACAACAGCACATTACCGTTCTTCGCACTTTAAAGATAATTGAAAAGTTATACAAAGCTGACAATATACATGCAATTTCCCTATGCTTATCTTAACTCTTGATAATGTTTACGCCCTTTTCTACGGTTTTCTATTGGTATAAGAAGATAGATAGGGTAAGATTTCTTGGAATGCCTCAAGAGTTCGATTTACGTCCTCAAGGTCATGAGACGCAGACATGTACCAGGCTTCACCATTATAATCATCCACCATAATTCCCTTTTCTAAAAGTCTCTCCTGTAACTTCGCAAATAAATCTATATCGCATTTGATAAAGTCTCTATAATTATTAACGATCTCTTGTTTGGTAAATAACAATTGAAACATGGATGGATATCCTTGCACTAATACATCATAGAACTTATTATCATTAAATAGTTCTTGAATGCCTTTCATTAGAGCATTGCCTACCTTTCTAATATTAGAATGAACATTTCCATTCTTTATTTGATCTAAAGTTACATCCGCAGCTGCTAGTGACACAGGATTTCTTGCATAGGTACTTTGAGAAAGTATAACATCATTAGTTGCATAATCTTGCATTATGTCTTTTGAGCCAACTACTGCAGATATAGGATAACCATTCCCTAATGCTTTGGCAAAAGTAGTGAGATGGGGCTTCACACCGAACAATTGTTGTGCTCCTCCTTCGGATACCCTAAAGCCCGTCTTTACTTCATCAAATATTAATACAATATCATTTTTTTCGCATAGTTCCCTAAGAAAATGCAGATACCGATCTTGAGGCGGAATAACAGAACTATTTGCCATGATAGGTTCTGTTATTATAGCAGCTATATTGGGGGCCTCCTTTCTCACAGTCTTCTCTATAGTATCAAAATCATTCCACTGAGCGACTATTATTAAATCTTTTAAGGCATCTGGGATACCCCAACAATTTGGGACTGCTTTACCCATGGGGGTATTGGCTCCAAGTATGACAGAAAATAACATAAAATCATGGGTACCGTGATAATGACCTTCAAACTTTACTATCTTTTTCTTTTTTGTATATGCTCTTGCTATTCTAATTGCATGCATTGTAGCTTCAGTTCCAGTTACAAAGAAACGAATCATCTCGGCGCTTGGTACTAGAGATCTTATCTTTTCTGCGACTGCAATTTCCAACGTATTCCCAAAGGCATGACATATTCCACTGTTATCGCATTCATGTATCCTCTTCAAAACTGTCGTATTACTGTGTCCTAATATGGCTGGGCCCCAGCCTAGCTTATAATCAATGTATTCGTTTCCATCAATATCCCAAATATGAGAACCCTTAGCCTTATCTATGAAAATATTGTCAGCAGCACCTTTGGGAAAAAATTTTTCTCCTTTATGTTGTAATTTTTTTGACTGTTTCATACTAAGCATAACAATATTCCTTCATGTATACAATTATTGGTTTTAAAATACAATCGCTCTCTATGACTACCAATACGAATCTATTGAATAAACTTTTTGTAAAATGTCAGTTCAATATATTGTAATCTTGATAGTTTTTTAAGGTATTAGTGTACATGTATGAGACTAAAATGTAGGATGTAGTAATAAGTTCACGATGAACTTCATAAAAACCTGATATCACATTCCATTGCAGTTAAAAAGAGGTTTCTTTACAATCTATAAATTCTGCTGAATTGGTATTATCCAGGGAACGTTCTTAAATGGATCAGACGTCGTTTCGACTAAAACGACATCAATACTCAAAAACTATGTAACAAATGGGGGTTTTTTAATACGCTCTCAATAGCTATCTGTTTAACAGAGTTACAAGAATACAGACATTCAATAGTAGATGTACTTGATATGAAAAATCAAACATGAAGTACGAATAGTTGGTATTGGTATAGCTTTCATGGTTTTATAGAAATAGCAAATAAAGTATGACAAGATCCTACCAGAACTGCCCGTAATAACCAACCTTGTATATAATACTTTCAGGGGCTAGGTAGGTTTCTCGATTCTGTTTTGCAGAATTTCATTTAAAATGAACGCACTATATATTTTATTTGAGAACCAGCGATTTCTTATCTGATATCTACGGATCTTTTTCAATGTCCCTTTATGAAATCCACATGATTT
>DATELO010000074.1:0-12254 GCA_035276505.1 Candidatus Nitrosocosmicus sp. | reverse complement strand
CCTTAGAGTCTATGTCACTGGCGGTGGCTGCTCAGGTTTGTCATATGGGATGGGATTTGAAGAAAATCCTGATGAAGACGATGTAGTGTTGGAGCAAAACAGCGTAAAAATATTGGTAGACAATTACAGCCAAAAATACCTTAAAGGCGCCGTAGTGGATTATATCGAAAGTTTGATGGGATCAGGCTTTAAGATTACCAACCCTAATGTCACAAAGAGCTGTTCTTGTGGCCATTCATTCTCTACAGAGTAGTAGAGTCTTATCTTCTTCTTCTTTCTAATATTTAGTTGTAATATTTTATTGTATTTTCGTATTCGCGTTGAGTAAAATAAGTTTTATTTTATTCATCCAGTAAGGATATTTGTTCAATACGGCTATTCGATTTAATAGTCTAAGAAAAAATTTATGTTGGCTCGATTATGGCCAAATTCCTCTCAGTTTTGTCGCTTCTGCTACCCTATTCACAGCCAATGCGATGCTTGCAGTACGCATATTTGTATTGTAAGATAAGTGTGCATCATAAACTTCTTTAAAAGCCCTGGTCATGATGGTATCCAATCTGTCGTTTACCTCTCTTTCTGTCCAGTAATCGCGGCTGAGGTTTTGAAGCCACTCAAAGTATGACACGGTAACACCACCACTGTTTGCCAAAACATCAGGAATGACTAGTATCCCATTATCATATAGAATTTGGTCAGCTTCGGGAGTGGTAGGACCGTTAGCTGCTTCGGCCACAATCTTTGTGTTGATTTTTGAAGCATTATCGTTTGTTATCTGATTTTCTAAAGCTGCAGGTATTAGAATAGTGCATTGAGTAGTCAATAATTCCTCATTGGATATTTCTGTTGAACCTGGAAATCCTTTGATCGATTTGTTTTCTTTCTTGAACTTTATTAATTCATTTACCAAAAATCCATTCTTATTGATGATTGCCCCTTGGGTATCAGATACTGCTATTATCTTTGCTCCTTGTTCTTCAACAAGCTGTGCTGCAAACTGACCTGCATTGCCAAACCCTTGTACAACCACAGTTGCGTCATTCATCGATATGTTCTTTCTTTTGGATGCTTCTCTTACAGTAAAGGAAAGCCCCCGGCCAGTTGCTTCATTTCTGCCAAGTGAACCTCCAACTGGTATTGGTTTTCCTGTAATCACTCCAGGCTGCCCAAAGTTTCCTTTCAACGTGGAGTAAGTGTCCATAATCCATGCCATTTCTTGACCTCCGGTATATACGTCTGGTGCTGGTATGTCCGTGTAAGGACCAATAATATCTGATATTGCGTATGCGTATCTTCTAGTTAGCCTTTCTAATTCATTTTTTGACATTTTCTTTGGGTCGCAAATGATTCCTCCTTTACCACCACCTAATGGGATTCCAGCTATAGCGCACTTCCAAGTCATCCACATTGATAATGCCATGACTTCTTCGATACTAACCTGGGGATGATACCTAATTCCCCCTTTAAAGGGACCTCTGGCATCATTATGCTGTGACCTAAATCCTGTGAATACTTCAATACTTCCATCGTCCATCTGTACGGGAAGAGATACTGTAAGTACACGCTTAGGTTTGGCCAAAATCTTGTGTATACCTTTGTCTAAGTTTAAAATTTTTGCAGTTTCGTCAAGTTGTTTTAATGCCATTTGATAAGGATTATCTTTATTGTCAATTGTCATAATATAATAACAGGGAAAAATTTTGATATATTTAAGTTTAATCAATAAATTGATTTCAAACATCTGAATTTGTAGCGCTGATGGATTTAATCAAGCAATATTAGGAATAGATTGCACTTTTTATAGAAGGCTACAAACATCTCAAAAAAAGGTATTGATAGTATGAAATGACGAATATCATTGTATGATTATTGTTTTATACAAGATTTATCCGTTCAATATTTATCCTTTTAACTTTAAGAATATGTATGAGTTCAAAAAAATCCGAAAAAAAACCAAGTGACAAGAAGGGCGAGTCAGATGCACTAAAGGAAATAAAAAAATTAGAATCTTCTGTTAAATCCATGTCAAATAATTTGACCAAACTAAAGTCATTGTTTAAGAAAAAAAGCGAGGATAAAAAGTAAGAATAATACTATTCTCTAGAAATTAGAAAACTGGAATCAAAGCTAATTTTCCTTTAACTTGGGATCTCAAAATCGGCTGTGTTAAAATCTATATAATGAGTGTGGTCTAGTTACTAAAAGTGTATTCTAATTGGTAGTTGCACAAACGCTAAAATCTTTCAAAACAGATTTCACTGTCAAAGTAACTAGCTTCGAGGATATTTCAAAAATCTCAAAAAAATTATTGGATCACTATACAAAATGCTATTCCAAACATAATTTTACTTTTAGAATTCTTCTACCACGGTCGGTCGATTCACAAGCGATAAACAATAACTCTAAAAAAATGGGTATGTATTTGCAAAACGAACTTTTATCTGGAATTAGGTCCTCTAAACTGAAAGCCAACATCAAAGAATTTCGTTATGTTCATGACATTGATTACTACGGGTGGATATTATTCGATCCTTCATTTTCCCATCATTTCGAATAGATAAGATACTATTAACATGTTTTCCCAAACATCAAGTTTGATTCTTTTTGTCTCTCTCTTTCTCTCTCTCTTTCTCTGTGATCTGATTCACTCTTTGTCGGTTTTGTTGTTTGGCCAGTCTCTTACCTAGTTTTTCTTTTTCTTCCTTTTCTTGCGGCATCACTGTCCTATCCTCGCCGAGGTCCTCCTTATTACCGTCCTCAGCCTCATCCTCCTCCTCAGCCTCATCCTCCTCCTCCTCCTCGTCTTCCTCATGCCCTATTTCCTGGACCGCTTCATAATTTTTCGGGGTTTGGGTATTAGCCTTTAGTCCTTTTACTATCAATATGACAACTACAAGTCCAAAAAGATAACCGCCAATCAGATCCATCAAATTGTGTTGAAACAAGTACAACTTTGTAAAACCTATTAAGATTGGAAATGAAATCATGAATGCAAGTGCGAACCTGTATGAATAACGATAAGTAAGGCCTCCTATGATGAACCCAAATGCTGCAACTGATGCTATATGGTTGGACGGATACGAATATCCTTGTGCTAAAGGCATAAAGCTATCTCGCTCGAGGGTAAATTTTTCTGGTAAAGATATTAAAGATACAAAAGTCTCCTGCGGCTGCTCGATACCAAATAATGGTTTGATATAAGTTACAAGAATTGTTATGGCAACCAGAGATATTAAGAGAATCATTCCAAACCGTCTTGTTCGCTTAATAATTGTCAGGACAAATCCCGCTATAATCAAGTTAATTGTATCTGACGTTGTTGTAATAATGATAAAAGCTAAATCCAATGTTGGATTTTGTATATTGTCAAAAAACCCAGTAAGAGAATCGTCTAAATTTTTGGTGATGCCTGATAGTGCAATTGTACTAACTATGATAAACGAGACAATGAGAAAAAAAATAACAGACAGTTTTGCATTCCAAAATGGGTTAACAGTATCTTTATAGATTTGTTGGGTATTCATGAGAAGAACCTGAATAGATCAATACTATGATCTTTTACCATTAATAATAGGTAACTGAATATTCATTAACGATAAAAAGGAATCAAAAGACCTTTGATTGATCTTTCATCTGATCTGCTGAGGATGGGTCTTTATCTACATAATACTTTACCATTCCTAATTTCAATACTTTAAGAGACAACAAAGCACATTTTATTCTCGCAGGACCCAAATTTGTCAAGCCAATATTCTCTAATATGTCATCTTTTGTGATTTCTTTGATTGTCGTTAATGGTTTGTTTGAAACCATTTCTGTCAGCATTGAAGCACTGGCCTGGCTAATGGCACATCCCCTTCCATCGAATTTGATATCTTTGATAATTTCATTTTCAACCTTCAGATCAATAGAAATTTCATCTCCACATAATGGGTTGCTATCATTTATCCTAATATCGGGTTCTTCTATTTTACCCTTGTTCCTTGGGTTCCTATAGTGGTCAAGAATCATTTCTCTGTAAATATCTTCACTCATATGTTAAATATCCTCCTAGCATGATTTAAAGCCTCTATCAATATATCAATTTCCTCTTTTGTGTTATAAATATAGAGGCTAGCCCTAGAAGAGGCAACTATATCTAATTTTTCCATAAGAACTTGTGCACAGTGATGACCAGACCTAATCGCAACTCCATAATCATTTAAAATTGTAGCGCAATCGTGTGGATGAATTCCTTCCATATTGAAGGATACTAATCCTCCCCTATCTTTGGCATTTTTGGGTCCATATATCGTTGTGGATTTGATATTCTGAATCTTGTCCAACAAGTAGGTCGTCATTTCATGCTCATGTTCTCGCACATTTTCCATTCCTATTCTATTGAGATAGTCGATAGCAGCGCTAAACCCAATGACGTCGGCTATATTTGGTGTCCCGCCTTCAAATCTATATGGCAAGTCATTAAAAATGGTATTTTCCTTGTGAACTTCCTTTATCATGTCGCCACCTAAAATAAATGGCTTCATATCCTCCAATATTTCCTTTTTAACGTATAAAACACCTACACCAGTGGGACCAAGCATTTTATGAGCTGAGAATGCAAGAAAGTCACAATCAGTTTGCTGTACATCTGTTTTCATATGCGGAACTGATTGGGCTCCGTCCAAAAGAACTGGGATTTCTTTCTCATGTGCCAATTTTATAATTTCTCTAGCAGGAAATATTGTACCCAAAACATTAGACATTTCACTTAAAGAGATCATTTTGGTTTTACCTTGACCCTTTTGTGAAATCAAAAACTCCAAATCTTCTAAGCTTATGTATCCATCGTTATCAACTTCTAGATATTTGACCTTTGCACCCTTATTCTGACATAACGTTTGCCAGGGCACAATGTTGCTATGGTGCTCATACTCTGTTAGGATGATTCTATTGCCCTTCTTGATGTTCGCACTTCCCCACGTATAAGCAACCAAGTTTATGGATTCAGTAGTATTTCTTGTAAAAATAATTTCTTCAGGATATTTTGCATTGATAAATTTTCGGATTTTTTCTCTTGTATTTTCATATTCTTGGGTTGCCTCTTCTGCGATTTGGTATACTGCTCGATGAATATTAGAATTATATTCTGAATAGTATCTACTAATAGAGTCGATTACTTCTTTGGGTTTTTGAGTTGTAGCTGCATTATCTAAATATACCAGCCTCTTTCCATCATCTAATTTTCTACTTAAAATGGGAAAGTCTTGTCTGATCTTATAGACATCGAGAAGAGCTTGCATTAACAAGTATATACTTCTCTAATTTAAGATATAAACTTAATATCGAATATATGGGAGTTTACTCTTGATGAGTGGATTTTATCTAATCATTCATACAGCCAACACTTTACCATATTCTTTTCAACGTAAAACTCTGGCGGATCTAGGTCGCATTTATCAAAGGCCTTTGGACATCTATCTTTAAATCTGCAGCCTCTAATAACAGTTCCCAAATCCGGAGGATTTCCCTTAATGAACCGTATGTTCTTCTCAGTAGAATTGATCTTTGGGATTGACTGAATTAAGGCCTGAGTGTAGGGATGTAAAGGCTTCTCAAAGACCGATGAGACGTCGGAAATTTCAACTGCCTGCCCTGCATACATTATTATCAATTTATCAACCAAATTTGGTATCAAAGACATATCATGGGTAATTATTATAATTTTCATTTTGTTATCCCTCTTTAACTTTTTTAATAACTGCAAAATTTGTGCCTGAGTTACCACATCCAAAGCAGTTGTAGGCTCATCGGCGATTAGTATTGTGGGATCAGCTAATAGCGCATTTGCTATACCTATTCTCTGCTTCATTCCACCGCTTAATTCATGGGGATACTTGTTTAATACGAAATTTGGATCCAGCCCCACATCACGTAATGCATTTTTGATAACTTCTCCACGCTTCTCTCTATTTATATCCCTTCGATGAGTGACCAATACTTCTCTCATCTGATTCTTAATTGTAAAGACAGGATCAAGGCTGTTCATCGAACCTTGAAAAACCATTGATATTTTTTTCCATCGGTATTTGTAATCATATTCCTTCTTTGGAATTTCCAAAAGATTGGAACCTTCATATGAGACGCTTCCAGATTCAACTAAACCGTTTTCTGGAAGCGATCTCATAATGCCATATCCAACTGTGCTCTTTCCAGATCCAGATTCTCCTATTATGCCAACACCTTCACCATCGTCAATTGTAAAAGACATTCGATCTACTGCAATAATAGTTCTAGATCTTGTTTTATAAGAAATTGATAAATCTTTAATTATCACTCTATTGACTGGCGTCCCCTTAACTAATTCATTATTTTCTTTAAATTTTTTCTTCATCTTAAATTACGTTTTGACCCATTTAGCAGCCACAGCCAGCATACCACTGAATGTTAAGCTTTCAGAAGATAATTTTGTTTCGATTATTTAGAACTTGTCGATATTAGTAACAAGGTATGTTTGAACCACACATGTACAAACTATTTTTAAAGGATTTAATTTGACTATGTCTTTATATATTCTGAAGATAATGACATCAGAATATGTTATAACATGTGTAAAGAAAAACGCTCAAGGAAAAATTGAGAAAGTAGGCATAGACGGAGAAATATTCGATGTTAAAACAATCGCAGAAAATATCTTAAGCCGACAAAATGCTTACTTTACTCTTGTAATGGGAATAAGGTTAAGGGTTTTTGTATTGCGGGATCCAAATACAAAGGAACCATACCTGACAACCACCACTAACAAAAAGTTACCAAATAATTTGAATTACTTGCCGAAATGCAATCGATAAAGGGCAGTAACAATTTTTACGCAATGTGAATAATTCGTTAGAATTGTTTTTTAAAGAAAAATGATTTTACAATGCTAAAAAATCAAAGATATTTAAGTGCATTTCTTTTTAAGGTTTAAAGTGGTACTTAAAACGCCTATTTGTACTTTTGATGCTAAAACAGGTATTTTGTGCAATTTATGTGAAAATAAGCTTGAATCTGGAGAAATTACACAAGCTGATGTAGATAGTTCAATTATTCTTTCAAGACTTGCCCAAAAGGATCCACTAATAAACAAAATGACTCTTGTTTCTGCTGTAGAAATTGAAAAAGAACAGGTATTACTCTTAAAAAACTCTGATGTCAGATTAATTCGCTCAAGTGAGGGCCTCTCTAAAATGATTGACAAGGGATTTGGCAAGGCGGTGTGGATAATTGAATCTGATTCAAACGATCGTAGATTTTTAGAAAACTTGTTTCATCCCATGCATCTGGAAAGTGTAAACTTTGTATGGTTACCAGATGGAAGTAAGTTAACAAGAATAGTTATTGAAAAATCAGCTTACGCTAAAATCGATAAGAACAAACTTGAAACCATAAAAAAAATATCAATGGCTGTTAGGAATATCGACCTCATAATAGAATCTGATGGTTAGAGATTTGTATACATCATAGGTAATTTAATTAAAAGGATGTTGATTCTTTTCTCTTGTTATGACTTCTACAAGCCACGACAAGATGAATAGTTTATCAAGAACACACTACGCGTCACAACTTGCAAAGGAAGATATTGGTTTTGAGGTGATTGTGGCAGGGTGGATTGAAGATTTTAGGGATATTGGCAAACTTGGATTCATAATGTTAAGGGATGTATCCGGATTGATTCAAGCCGTGTTGAAAGGTGAAAATTTAGATAGAGCGCGCAATATTCCTAGACAGAGTAATGTTTTGATTATAGGAAAAGTACAAGATACAAAGTCAAAAAACTTTCCAATCGAGTTAAGTGTAAGCGAAATAATTGTACTCTCAGAGGCATCACTGACCTTGCCTATTGATCCTACAGGTAGAGTTGAATCAAATCTAGACACTCGGCTTGATAGTAGAGCCCTTGACCTTCGAAACCCTAAAGTGCTTAACATCTTTGTACTTCGTTCGGGAATACTTCGCGTAATCCGTGATTTTTTCTCAGAACATAATTTTATTGAGGTAAATACACCAAAAATTATTGGAAGCGCAAGCGAGGGAGGTTCTAATCTCTTTTCATTTGATTATTTCAAGACGAAAGGATATTTAGCACAAAGTCCCCAGTTATATAAAGAACAGTTGGTACTCTCTTTGGACCGAGTATTTGAGATTGCTCCGTATTTTCGAGCTGAAAATTCCCACACCCTAAGACATCTAAATGAATTTCAAAGTGTAGATATGGAGGCGGCCTATCTTGATTATACGGCCGTGATGGATCTAGTTGAAGACTTGATAAAAAGGATACTTGTATTTACCAAAGATTCTAAGCGAGCGGAATCTGAAAATCCTTTACTTGAGCAAAGCACATTTGAGAATTTAACCAATAAACCATTTCCAAGAATCACGTATGAAAATTGCATAAATGAGCTGAAAAATCTGGGTGAGAAGGTAGAATTTGGTGAAGATCTCTCTGATGCTTCGTTAAAGAAACTTGGTGAAAAGTTTGACAAATTCTTTTTTATACTTGATTGGCCATTAGATTTAAAACCCTTTTACATTCATGAAAAGGAAGATGATCCGGCAATCTCTAAATCCTTTGACTTGCAGTTTGGCTACTTGGAGTTAGTTTCAGGGGGAACTAGGCAACATGATGTATCGAAACTCAAAAAGAGATTGGAGGTGCAAGGACTTTCACATCAAAGTTTTAGAGATCATTTACGCGTTTTTGAATGGGGGATGCCTCCTCATTCGGGTTGTGGCCTGGGTTTAGATAGATTGCTTATGGTGTTATCGGGTGTAAATAACATACGAGAAACTGTTCTATATCCAAGAGATACAGCACGTATCAGTCCTTGACTTTTATTTTTATCTCTTCAATCTTAGTATCGTTATCAATTCCTTGTCCCTCGTCGGACATGAAACACCGCATTTCATTCGTAGTAGTTGACTTTATAATCCAAGGAACAGGGTTTATCTTCATATAGATTTTATCTGTTTGCGAAGGATATGGCAAGGATGGGTGGGAATGAAATATTCCAATCACCGACAAATTTTTTTTATCGGCCAATTTGTAAATTTCAAATAGTCTGTCTTCGTCTATTGTAAACCGTATGCCGGAAGACTCTTTATTTTGAGTTGGCATTATTTCGTAAACAAAAAATTTGTCCTTGTCGCGTTTTCCCAATAATATGGCGCAGGATTCAAAAGGATGGCTATCTTTGACTAATTGCTCGAGAAATAATAGATGTACTTGTTTAACAATCATTGACAGATTGTACATATTTTCATTTCGCCTACTTTATTTAATAAATAATTAACGACCTAAAATAAAGAAAGTATTAATTATGCCACTACCACCCTTATCATATTCATGACAGACTGGGACTTGCTTATGCCTGGAGCTGGATTAACAACTGTCGGAGCAGTTGGAGTCACTGTTGCTTTATCTGGAATTGCTAAAACCTTTATGGATGGTATGCATGCTGTTTCAATTTTATGTATGTTTTTTGGTTTGATCTTTTTAACTGCGGGGTTGTTTAAGGATGGATTTCCAACTTCAAAAAAGGCAAAAACTTCAGCAGGGATTATCCTCATTTTGTTTATTACTGCTGGGATTATAGGCGCCTTACAAGTTAGCACAAAGGTTCCATCAATCTTTCAATTTATGGCTATTGTGCTTACAATCAGCATTCCTTCGATTATTATAATTATAGCAGCATATAGGAAAATGGCACATTTTATGAAAATATCAGCAGCCTGTGTGATTGTAATGATAGTAGGTTCGGGACTTTTAATTTCTACAATATGGATGGGCGTTACAGCTACTGCCACTACAGAAGGTGAGAATAACTCAACTTCCACAGAAGAATCAACTATTCCCAAAGTTGTTAATACAACTATAGTTCCGGCTACAATACCTGCAGGAGCATCTGGACAAGGAAACCCAAGTTATGAACCAGCTGTTATAGAAGCAAAGAAGGGTGAGGCAATAGAATGGACTAATTTAGATAATGTTCCACATACAGTTACTAGTTTTGCCGATGATGGCAAATCGTTTGACTCATCTTTGATAATGATGAATGAAAAATATGTACTTGATACTTCTACTCTATCGGAATCCGAATACGAATACTTTTGTACATTACACCCCTTTATGAAAGCAAACTTTAAGCTTGGTTGAAAAAATAACTAATAAATTTTGAAAAACAAAAAATTTTTTAGTATTTTCCAGGTTTTAAGACTTGGAAAAAATCTTTTTGAATGAAGAAAACATCGCACCTTTTTCACTTGGAGCGTTTCCCTCAAAGCATTGTGGACACACTACTCTCAAATTTTCAGGTCTATTATCTTTTTTTGATCCAAGATGAATAAAATTTGGTGAATTGGTACCCGATAATTTTTTTGAGCAATCCTGACATCTATGTTTTGCTCTTTCCAGAACTATTTGTTTTATGGCTAATGTTAATTCCTTGTATTTGTCTCGTTTTTTACTATTATTGCCGGCTGCATTTCCAAAGAAAGACAATGATCTTTTTATTTAATCATCTTACATAAATCCTTTCTCCAATGTTAAATTATATAACAGTATATGGTAATTCTGTTACAACCCTTGACTGAAAATAGGGATGACGATAATTTAGAAACTGAGACAGTTGTATGCATATTTTGTGGTACAGAGTTGAATGAAGGCCAAGCGTGGGCTCATATAGATGGGGACGCTAACTTAGGTGTAAAAAAAATAGAATACTTTTGTAGCCAAGAACACAAGTATGAATTCTTCAAATCTTGAATATTGCAAGCAATTTTTGAGCAAAAACGGTAACTAGACACATGAAGAAAATTTACTTTAAGAAGATATACAAGATGGCTCCGAGGGATAACATTTTTTAATCATCAATTTCATAAAAAATTTTCTTCATTGCCAAATAATTTTTCTGGTAGATATTATTAAAGTTCTTTGTTTGCACCCGACATGTTGGGATTAAAATTTCTCTACAAGCTCTATATGGCATTCATGACCTCGGTGTTCGTTATCTATAATTCTAGCTTCTTCGTCAGTTATGGGAAACCTTTCATTGTCTAGGTGTTTAGAGTCCTTTTCCAGTAATACGACCTTGCATTTGTCACAAATTAGTTGTTGCACCTTCATGATAATATAGATAATTCTAAATTTTTTAAACCTTTAGTGAACTAGAAATTCACCTAGATATTCTCTAACACGTTCAAGTATGTTTTTTGGGAGCTAAATTAAGTTTTTTCAGGTATCATGGTAGTTTAGACTTTGGCTATTGGAAAGTGAATTAGTTTAACCAAAATTGAGATATAATTACTAGACTGAGACAAAATTAACAAGTATCGAAATTAATAGGGATTTAGCAATTCAAATGGACCTTCATATTGTATCAAACACAATGATCTCTCCTCGCAGACAAAAATATTTGATACGGATTCGTTTACACAATTTGCACTATCCTTGCACTGATTATTTTGATTGTTGAGCTGTTCTAAAGACTGGTTTTCGCATTTTGCACTATCTTTACATTGATTATTTTGATAGTTATCTTGATTTATGTCCTTTACTCCGTCTGCCTGGTTCTCAAGGCTTAGCCCATCGGAGTCGTCAGAAAACTCGGATGAATCAATTTTATCTGCAAATATATAATTGGTATTCATAACAAGAAATAAGGTAATCATAGTAATAAGACTAAGAATCATAATATTGTTCATAATCAAAGTTACTTTGCTTTTTTGATTTATTTATAATTCTTAAAACGCGTTCGTACGTTTAGCATAAACTCTTATTCTACAACGTTTTACTAGATATAAGCAAACTAGTATTCTATAATAGAAAATTAAAGATACAAAACTATGCAAGATGCAAACACTGTTTACTCATCTTATAAATTATTAGACTTATTGGGAGACTAATTATGCACCAATATTCAATCTCTCGTTGAATCAAAACATGGTATGTTTTGGGAAAATGCTAGAGCATTGAGAATTGTTATTCGGAGGAGCGAATGATATTGATGACCACTTTATTAGATTCTAGTAATATTATGAGATTATTTATTTTGTGAATATTTAGGCTGCCTTTAAGTGTCATCGTACAAACTAGGATGAACGATTGTAAGATTATACGAGTGTACCGGTAGGAATTAGAAATTATGTTGTCGGTTAGGCAGCTTTATCATACGGGATAAAGCTCGTTTGACTCGATATTCTTACAAATTGCAATCCAAGCTTTGTCAATGATTTTT
>DATELO010000073.1:0-7971 GCA_035276505.1 Candidatus Nitrosocosmicus sp. | reverse complement strand
GCATACGACCTGGGATTTATTGAGAAAGGAAAGGACAGACCAAACTTATCCGGTATTTACGACACAACGATACTAGACGAAGTACTTGCTGAGAAAGGACTTTCATCAATTGATGGAGAAGCAGGAAATGCCACCTCTGCTAATACAACAGCTAGTGGAGATGCTGTAGCAGATATAGTGGCTTAACAAGTTTTTCCTATTTTTTTGCAAAATTTCTAATAAATTTCTATAGAAAGATTAAAGGTAAGTAAAAGAATTTTTTATAAAGTAGCATTAATTGCTGCATGTATAATTACGACCTAATCGTTATATCTAAATTTCGACTACCATGATTGAATGAGGCAAAGATAGTTTCTATATTAGAGGCGTTTCTGATTCGATATCGTCTAGATCTTCGGTATCGGTTGAATTTAATATTGCTATATTTGAATTTTGAGGATCAGATGCTAAAGTAGAATTTTGTAAGAGTTCATCATCGGTATTGGCTGTATTGGTGGAGCTATCTTGATCGGTTGAACTCTCACTCTTATCGTCGCTATTAATCTCCTCCAATGTTTTGTCAAAATTTCTACTCAATGAACTAAATACACCTTCATTATTTTGATCAGTAACTTCATAAGACATGATTAGGGTATTATTAGTAACAGAAAGTAATGTAAGTAATCCAATAAAGGCCGCAAATAAGATTGCTAGGAACTCTTGTCGTACCAATTATACCTGACTCTTTATATAAGAAGAATTTAAAGATATATTTGTTAAGGAAATTTTATTAGTAAAAATCTTACATAATCATCTCCTGGAACCAACCCTATAATACAAAAAAATTATAATTGATAAAATTCTAGTGATTATGTGAGGTTGTTTTTTGCTGTATCTGTAACCTTAATTCTGTTGACCTTCTTAAACTCATTAGCGATAACAGATTTTTCTATTTTTGTCGGTTATAGGCAGCTCCCCGAATTTATTATCGATCAGAACTATGCGTATTTTGGTTTTTCATTTAATACTGTCGGAGCACAAGAAGCCGAGCCGAAATTTATCTCCGGATTTAGCACCGGAAGTTATCCAGTGGGAATTACAATAAATCCATTTACAAATAAGATTTATGTTGCAAATCAGTATTCAAATACTGTTTCGGTCTTTGATGCAAAGACAGACAAGCTGATCAAGACTATTCCTACTGGCATTTTCCCATATAGTGTCGACACAAATCAATTTAACAATAGAATTTATGTAACAAACAGGGGTTCTGATGATATAACAGTAATTGACGGTTCCACTGACTCGGTCATAGACAACATTACGGTTGGAAAATCTCCAGTACAGGTATCAGTAGATCAAGCTAGCAGTTGGGTTTATGTCACTAACATTGATTCAAATTCCATTTCAGTAATTGATGGAATTACAAATGAAGTAATTAGAACAATAAACGGAATAAATACCCCTTACGGAATTGGAGTTAATCCGCTATCAAACAAGATATATGTTTCAAATATTGCAAATTCAACATTAACCGTTATCGATGAAGACAACAATAATTTCATAAAAAACATCAAGGTGCAAAAAGCACCAGCTGGTATTGATATAAATGAGGATAAAAATCTAGTTTACGTTTCTAATTACGGGTCTGATTCAATTTCTGTGATTAACGGCAGTAATGACATGGTTATATCTAATTTGCCCGTCGGAAAATCACCGGTAGGTTTGAAAGTAAATCCAATATTGGGCAAATTATATGTTAGCAACATTGCCTCAAATTCAGTTAGCATAATTAATGAATCAAGTCTTGAAAAAGTTAAGGATATTGAGGTAAATCCCTCTTCAATAACAGAGCGTGCAGAGTATCCCTATACTCTCCCCACAAACATTAAGTTTCCACTAATAGCTAGCTTTATTGCAATTAATCCAATCACTAATTTGACCTATGTTACCAATACTGCTTCTAATACTCTATCTCTAATTGATGGAGAAAATGACCAGAGCATAGTAAGGATAGGATTTGAAACTCAACCCGATAATTCTGGATTCATTGAATGCAACGGAATAAAGAACCTTAACCAAAATACAACTACAATCTCCACTAACATAGAAGCAACTTGCAATGCCGTTCCAGAAAGAGGGTTTTCGTTTGATTCATGGTCTGGACTGGTCTTTAGTACTTCAAATCCAATTAGATTTAGCGCTTCTGAATATGGGAATATTATTGCAAATTTTAGACCAACTTTGTCAACCGAGCAGTATATCTTTTTAATAGGAGGTATTACTGGAATGTCTTCTGTATTATTAGGTTGGTTTTTCAAAGGGGGTCAGAGAAGGAAATTCAATAAACTAATCCAAGTAACAAATAAGGCAATTGAGGATGCTGATGTAGGTGATAAAACAGAAAGTATAATAAAGTTAGAAAATCTCCGAAGAGACATTTTCAATACATATAGGAGGGGATCATTGACAGATTTCCAGTTTGATTTTCTTGACAAACGCTTGATAAACTATATAAACAAAATTAGTAACTTGTAACTTCAATTTGAATGTGGTACAATGTTTGGTCTTTGACGTCTACTGAGGTCATACAATATCATTTAGCAAAAATCAATTAAAATATTACTAATCGGTATCCAAATTGTAGGATAACTTTAATTGTATGTGTAACAAAGAGTGCCATCTTATCATTGGAATCAAGAAAATGAATTGTATCCTAAAACTTAATGCCACAGTATATGATTTGGCGTAAAAACGATTTTAAATGGCCTTTACGCGTTTAAATCATATACTAATGTTTAACAATGATCAATTAAAGGAGCTGGTTAAAAAGGCAAGGGAAGCCACTCCAAAAAGAAATTTTGCTCAGTCAGCTGAATTAACTTTGGTACTGAAAGATATCGATGTGAAAAAAGGTTTTAGCGTAAACGAAATTGTAGTTTTACCTAATCCTTCTAAGGATGGAGCTTCACTTTGTATGCTTGCAACTGGAGACATGGGGTTACGAGCAAAGAAAGCAGGTGTTGATCAGGTGATGGAACCTGATACTTTAGATAGAATAGGGACTAACAGGAGAGAAGCCAGAAAAATCGTTCGCTCTTATGATTTTTTCCTCGCTGATGCTACATTAATGTCATCTGTCGGTCGATCACTAGGTCAATTTTTGGGTCCAAAGGGTAAAATGCCTACACCTGTACCCTACGGAGCTCCTATAGAAAACATTGCTTCAAGGTTGAGATCATCGACAAGAATACGATCAAAAAATCAATTAAACATGTCCACAAAAATAGGAGATGAGTCAATGACAGATGAGCAATTAGTAGCAAATGCAAGTGCTGTAATAACCTCCGTTGAAAAGAAGCTTCCCCAGGGTGATAAGAATTTCAAAAATGCTATAATAAAATTTACTATGGGTAAAGCATTAAAAGCAAGTACCCTCGGCAAATAATCGGTAGGATAATCGGAATGAGTCAAACCACCGTAGTCAACAAGTTAGGAAGAACATCGTATCCAGAAAGAAAGGTCGCTTTGTATGAAGACTTACAAAATCTGGCAAAATCCTACAATGTGATAGCCTTATGCCGTATGACCAAAGTAAGATCCGCTCAGCTTATGGCAATAAGAAAGAAGTTCAAAAATGAGATTAAAATTTTGACCATAAAAAACAAAGTAGCGCAAAGAGCTTTCGAACAGATATTTCAAGAGGTAAAAGGATTGGAATTCTTAAATAAAGAATTGGAGGGACAATGTGCGCTAATGTTTACAAACTTGAGCCCATTCAAATTGAACTTAACATTTGACAAAAATAAGATTTTTATGGCAGCAAAGGGGGGCGATATCGCACCAAATGAGTTACTCATTCCCGCAGGTAATACAGGAATAAATCCAGGACCAGTTTTGTCAGAATTTAAAGAATCAAACGTTCCTACAAAAATTGATCAAGGGACAATTTGGGTTTCAAAGGATACGATAGTTGCAAGACCAGGTGATGTAATTTCCCAAAAATTAGCCGCATTATTAAGCAAATTGGATGTCAAACCCATTGAAGCTGGAGTTTCAGTTAATTATGCAATTGCAGAAGGACTAGAATTCAAGGAAAAAGATCTGAAGATAGTGGTCCAAGATTATGTAGATGAGTTAATAAAGTCATTCCAAGAAGCCTTGGCACTATCCGTTGAGGCAGTTTACTTCACAAAGGAATCAACACCTTTGTTGTTGGTAAAAGCTAAACAGCATAGTTTGTCTCTGGCAGTCGAGGCAGGATATCTTTCCGCTGAAAGTGTTGAACTAGTATTAGGAAAGGCTAATGCAGTTGCCGAAAATCTCTCCCAGCAACTAAGTTCCAAGGGATACTCGCCTCAGAACTAATTTTTTTATAGTAGCCGTTTTACAATCTATTTAATAAACGGAATGTCTATTTTTTAAAATATTATTGAACTAGCAGTTTGAAAAATATCACATTATAATACAATTGCTGAAAATGATTTAAGATCAAAAAAATAAAAAATTTTAGCCGAAAAGAGAAGACAAGCCTTCGAGTGCTTCTTCCTCTTTTTTCTCGTCTTTTTTCTCTTCCTCTTTTGGGGCTGCAGCTGCACCTGGGGATGCACCTGAAGCAGAACCGGCTGGGGCGGCAGCTGCGGCTGCTATAGGAGCGGCTTTTAATGCATCTTCTATGTTAACTTCACTTAAAGCTGCGACTAAGGATTTAATTCTAACATCATCAGGCTCAACACCTGCGGATTTTATTACATTTTTTACATTATCTTCATTGATATCTTGCTTTAGTTTATGTAATAATAAAGCAGCATATACATATTCCATGATAAGAAAAATTTGATATGTCCATAATATAAAACTTTATAAAATTTGAGAACTCCGTGCTACCGCATAAACATGTTCTTTCAGCTCCTGTGACATTAGAGAATTCATCCTGTTAATCAAAATACTTCGTGCCTCAGATTTTTCATCATCAGATGTTGAATTAAAGTAATTGCTAAATAGTTCAGGCATACTCTCTTTTATCCAACCATCCAAAACAAAATACCTGTTTTCGTTTATAGGTATTATTTTATCTATTCGTGGATCAACAACCTCGTCAAAATTTCCGGTATCCAATCTGTCTATTATAAAGAAAACGCAATTATTGGGATCTGGATTATTTAAGGCATCTATCGGCTTACCTTGTGCTCTACCAGCTCGAATTCGTTCTATCAAGCCAATAGGTCGAATGAATGTTCCCTTAATCTTGTAAACCTTGTCAACGTCAGAAACTATTCTGCCTATAACTATGTAATTGGATGTATCATCTCTTTTGACTACAAATACAAAACTACCAGCTTTTAACTTTGACATCCCGAACATACTTAAATTTACTGGGCCATAACAATATAATATTTACTAATATTCTGACCTAAATAATCCGCAGATTTTGTAATTAATTAATCATTTTAAGTAAATAATTTAATTACATTTATTAATGTAGCCAATAATTATAATGCTGAGTTAATCTTGCAAAGATTTGATGAATTGGATATGAAAATTTTGTCTGAATTAACAAAAGACGCAAGTATTTCTATTCCCCAGTTGAGCAAGAAGTTGAATATAAACTCATCCGTATTGTATAGTCGAATCAAGCGACTGATGAAAAGAGAGCTCATAAGAAAGTTTACCGTTATAATAAACGAATCTCAACTTGGTATTAATATAAAGGCAACAGTAGGAATCAATAGGGATCCAAAACTAAAGGAACCAATTCATAATGAGCTTATGCAAATCCCTGAAGTTAGATCTTTAATAGAAGTCACTGGGCGATTTGACATTATTCTGTCTGTTTATGCAAGGACGCTTGAGGAATTGCACAAGGTAGTCATTGAAAGAATTGGAAAGATTAATGGTATACAAGCAACAGAAACTTTTGTCGAAATGCAGCGTACAGATAAAGAACCTGTGTACTCTATTCAGAGTAATCCTCAAGGGTATGCCTAGGTTGGCAATATTGTCCTATTACAACGGATTGGAATTAGAAATATTAAAATTATATTAATGATCTTAAAATATTAGAATTTAGTTGTTATCATCAATAGGCACTACCGTTCAAAGAAGAATTATAGAGATATTTCAAACTCTAAAATTAGCAAAGAAAACTAGCAAGGATGACTATTTTACACATTTAAGGTTGGTTCTATTAGCTATCGGAGCAGTCGGTGGAATTGGTTTTGTCATAAAGATGATAGGTGAGTTAATTTTCGTCAACAAATAGACCTAGATTGGTAAAGTGTGAAGATTGCTTATACAATTATACTCTCGTGCTAATATTTTTTTCCGCGCATAAATATTTTTGAACATAGCAATGTCTGAATTACCTGTACTTATCGATGAAGATAACAAGATAAAAATCAGACCCGAGTTGATGATCACAGAAAACTTGTATCCCATTTTATTTGAAAATTCACTTTTCTTGTTTTTTAAAGATGAAAATGAGTTGATCAACTGTTATGAAGTTACTGAAAAGGAATTGGTTGAAAAAGCGCAGAAAAATCCTGAAAGAATTTTGGAAATGTTGGAAGATTGGAACAAATAATATACCATTATATTATTGAGTTATGCAATATATCTTATGTCTCATGGCAAATACGAAACAGGAAGCAGGAAGAGCAATGAAATATTCATAGGCAAAAAACCACTAATGACGTATGTAACAGCAACACTAGTTCAACTCGCCAATGAACCAACGGTTGTGATCAAAGCACGAGGAAAAAGTATCACAAGGGCAGTAGATGTGGCTCAAATTATTGTCAAGAGAATGAATACGTTAGGATATAGGGTTGAAAGTGTAAAATTAGGCTCAGATACCTTAACAGGTACTGAAGACGATAAGCCCAGAAATGTCTCTACAATAGAGGTTTCTATTTCGAGATCAAAGTAAGTTTATTATTTTTTAAACTGGATAATTTTCTTTAGTTAGGTTTTGAGAACGCGAAATTTGATATTATGGTGAGTGCAAATAATGATTATGTCCAAAATTAGTAAACACAAATTAGTTTTTCTTTCTGTATTTACCACAATCATTTTCCCTATTATGCTTATAGGAATTAGTAATAATTCAGTAGTTTTTGGATCTTTTTTTGGTGGCGAGTCCCAGACAATGCTTACATATACGGATAACAAACATCATTTTGAAATAAAATATCCAAATAACTGGGAAAGATCAGTCAAGTTGAATAATGAAGTTATTTTTATCGCTCCCAAAGATATAAACTCTGTGAGTAGCCCAGCTGGATTGGTTGTAAAAACAATACCCACCCCAGGCAAGAACATTTCCACAGATGCGGCAACAAAAGAATTGATTTCCCAAATACAATCAGAACATAAAGATTTCAAATTGGAATCAAATACCCCAACTACTATAGATGGTAAAAAAGCAAGTAAAATAATATTCACCGCAACTGACAGCAAATTGCAAAATAGAAAGGCCATGCAGATTGTAGTTTCTAATTATGAGAGTTTGTATGTGTTGACTTATAAGGCATCAACGGACAAATATGGTTCTTTTGAAAACACTGCCAATGAAATGATCGGTTCTTATAAATTTCTACCAACCTGATATAATAAGTAAATTAATTGCTTAACAAACTGATAAAACTATC
Source organism: Candidatus Nitrosocosmicus sp. (assembly GCA_035276505.1). GTDB lineage: Archaea > Thermoproteota > Nitrososphaeria > Nitrososphaerales > Nitrososphaeraceae > Nitrosocosmicus. The sequence continues at coordinate 343 of DATELO010000073.1, read as the reverse complement.
AGTTTGTTAAGCATGTTCCCCTTCGGTTTGGTCGATGTATTATTCACTGAAACTAAATCCTATTTAAACCTATCAGATTCCTCATTATATCAGTAAAGCACAAAAATTTTGTGAATCAAGAGAGCCAGTTACGAAAACGTACTAAATCTATGTAATTATATCCAAAAGTATGACAAATGATAACCCTTTTTTACAAAATAGCTATTATGAATTATAGTATTGAAGATAAAGAAGCTTGAGCTATTACTCATTTGTTCGGTAGTAGTTGTAACGACAGTAGTTCTTTATAATGTACTTATATCCGTTCCCTTCAAAGATTACTCTTTAGACGTTGATGCCTTAC
>DATELO010000072.1:0-2418 GCA_035276505.1 Candidatus Nitrosocosmicus sp. | reverse complement strand
TGGAATGTTGAAGTGTTAGAACCAAGAGATGGAATAGGTGGTCACTGTCTACCCAAGGATACAAAGATGTTTATCAATTCATCTAATACAATAAAGAGCAAGATATTGCAAGCAGCCATGGAAATAGATGAAGACTATAGAAATTTCAAAATTCGAATAGATGAGAAAAAACTTTCTATTTCTCTCTAAGATAATTATATGAATTCCTTACTTTAACCCTGTTCTTCTCTCAATTCGAATCAAGATATTGTACCCTGTTATATTGTAAGGAAATAAATTAGGTTTGTCAAGTTTACTTTTAGACTTTGAATATAGTGATTCTTGAAAGATATCAAATTGCATACCTATTGGTAAATCTTTATTTTATTATATTGGTAACATTGACTGAAAAGCTCCGTGAACATCACTTTTGATCAACCAATCTATCCATTTCTTAAACTTCATAACTAAAAAAAATTATAGTGTTCATGCAGTTGGATCTGCTGCAAGGTTTATTATCTGGTTAGAGATTTATTATCTAAGTTCTTGCAAGATCGTTTTGTTTATTTTTCTTTTTGCAGATTCTTTCAAAACTTGTAAGGCAATCCCAAGGGAGATCCCTCCCGTTAGCAAACTACCAATTCCTATCGAAAGTTCGGGCATTACAAATCCTATGCCTGTTAACATTACGGTGCCAGATATCAAACTTATATTTATTAATTTTTTATTCATATAACTAACACCATTGAATTAATATATAAACTAGTGCTAAGAATACATGCATAGTGCTAACCTCTAACTATTGCTGTCCGCAATAATTAAACTTTTTTTTGTCGATTCAGGAATTTATCTCAATCTCTTTATTGACTCTTGACTGTTGTTGCTAGATGTACAGACTAACGATAGATAGAGATCACGTTTCCTATTATCTTATTTCTTCTCCCTGAATTAGAAATTTTCTTATCATATTATATATTACAAGATTGCTATGAATGAATTCTCAATGCTTGCACATGATACTATTTATTTTTTCAATACTTTTGGATTGGATCTGTTAAGATCTGTTATTGCATTATTTGTTGTAATTGATCCGTTAGGCACCATTCCACTCTTTATCACTATTACCCAGAAGAAAACAAAAAAAGAACGAAATGAAATATCCAAAACGGCTGTAATAACTGCTGGAGGATTACTAATCATATTTGCAATAGCAGGTACTCAGATTTTATCAATATTTGGAATCACAATAGCGAGTTTCATGATTGCAGGCGGGATATTGTTATTCATTGTATCAGTTGAATTACTCACTCATGGATCTTGGAGATTTGGAGGGGATATATCTGACGACTCTGGAATAATACCCTTAGCGTTTCCACTGTTGGCAGGACCAGGTGCCATAGCAGCAGTCATACTTTCCTTTCAAACAACTGGTTTGATTATCACATTGATATCAATTGTAATTGTTATTGGAATTACCTACGTAATCTATTACCTTACCGATCCTATTTATAGGGTACTGGGTAGACGAGGCTCATTAATTATTACACGGGTATTCGCAATACTCGTTGCAGCAATAGCAGTTCAATATATCGTCAATGGCCTTCAATCTCTACTAATCTAGTTTTTTTATTGGAAAAATATGAATGCCTAATCACCATTATCAAATATCGTGATCAAAAATTAAGATTTTTTGATTAGTACTAGTAGTGATTCTAACTTTCAACAATTTATTGTGTTTGGCCTTCAACAATTAGTAGATTGGCTTTGTCTACTTTTATGGATTTAGCCGATATCCAGTAGGATTCCTTATACCATATACCATGAATATGCTAACGATTCTTTAAGAAAGAAACGACCCTGACTCTGACCTATACTATTAAATCTAAAAGGAAAAGTGTATAGTGGTATCTTTATGGGGAATAAATTAGATAAAGCCCGAGTCTTCCAGCAACGACCGCCACAGCAACAACTAGTTCAAAGGCAATCTATAGTGTGTGATAGTGTGTAATGCTGGTGTGTTCCTTTAAATCTTGCCTGGAGTCAAAAGTTTGTCCGCATGTTTCACAGGAAAATGTCGCCTTTATATTTGTGGTATTTTCGTCTGAGTTTCGTCCACTATCCACTTTGAAACTGCTCATTTTGCTCTGATTGACTGATAATGAGTTAATTACACCTCTCAAAAAATTCATATTTGAAGATGACACTTTATTGAAAATGCTACTAAAAGTAATTACACTTTCTACATAATCGCTAACTAACTTGTAATACAATCTTGATATATTATTGAAGTATTCTTGATTGCTCCATAATTGGTTCTGGAAGTTTTGAAAGTAGGGCATGAATGCCGATTGAAATGAGTCTATAGCTTGTCTTTGCAATCCCAAATAGTTTTCAGATATTTCCCTAGTAGTTTGGTTTGATTGTTCTTGAGTATGGGCT
>DATELO010000071.1:0-5264 GCA_035276505.1 Candidatus Nitrosocosmicus sp. | reverse complement strand
AGTAGTAAGTGGAATGGATGACTTTGGAGCTTATAACTACTTGGCAGAGGTCTATGACCCTATTACAAAAACTTGGAGTACAAGTTTTGATCCTTTTAGCTCTGCTACATACTGTGTTGGACACGACTCAACCTGTCCAGGCGCTGGAACACCATGCTACGGAGGCCCTAACCAAGGCACTGCACCTTGGCTTTCATTGTATCCGAGAATGTTTCTTATGCCTAGTGGACTAGTATATACTAGCTCTCCAAGAGAAGAGTTGTATCTTTTCGATCCTTCTACTGGTCGTTGGACCCGTGTTGGAGTATCAGCTTTTGGTCAATACCGAGATTATGGAACTTCAATTCTTCTTCCACTCCAAAATACCTCTTCAGAGAGAGGTAAGGTGATGGTGCTAGGGGGTTCAGTGACTGCTGATGGACCTGCTACAAACGTCGTTGAAATACATGACTTTAATCAGGGTACATCCACAAGTCCAAACATCCGAACAGTAACACCACTAAATAGGGGACGAAAGTATCCTCTTCCAATTATTCTACCTGATGGTAAGGTAGTGATATTTGGTGGTTCTTCTCAAGCAAATGAGAATCCTGTATTTGTTCCAGAAATGTTTGATCCTGAAAACGAAAGCCAAGGGTGGGTAAACCTTCCTGCGGCAACAGTACCTAGAGTATACCATGGAACAGCTGTATTGTTACCTGATGGTAGTGTATGGACTGCAGGCAGTACACCAGCGGAAGGTATCTGGGAACTACGAATTGAGGTTTTCAGACCAAGCTATTTCTTTTCTGCAACAGCAAGGCCAACTATATCCGGTACTCCAACAGTCGGCGGATATGGTGCCACAATCACAATTCCAACTCCTGATGCAGCAAATATCGCTCGTGTTTCTTTGGTCAAGACTGGATGCCAAACACATCATTATGATACAGAAATGAGGTTAATCTGGCTACCTATTACTAATAGAACTACTAATAGCGTCACCGTATCTTCTCCAATTAATGCCAATATCGCACCTCCAGGTTATTACATGATTCATGTCTTAGATGGTTCACTTGTACCATCTACCGCAAGGATAATCCAAATACCAGGAACAGGTGGTGACGTTACTCCACCAGCCAAAGTAACAGGATTAACTGTCACTCCGGCTGCTGGTACCGCGGGTAGCACTCAGCTAAACTTGACATGGACTGCAAACCCTGAATCAGACATTAACCATTACAATGTTTATAGAGGTACAACTTCAACATTTCCTGTAACACCCGGTGTTACTCCTCCGATAGCCACGCCAACCACCAACTCATATTCTGATACAGGGCTAACACCTTCAACTGCCTATTACTATAGAGTTGCTGCTGTGGATAACGCTGGTAATATAGGTACTCTGTCACCTAGAGTGGTAGGTAGAACAAGAGCGTAGGTGACATAACAAATTTAATTTCAATTTGTGATGAAATCCTGGATGTATTATGCTAGAGAAAAAGAATCAAAATACTATACATCTCATTGCTGACACAATCTTAAGATAAGTCTATTAAAAAACGTTGTCGAAAATCAAACGAAGAGTGAATTTCAGCTAGAGATATCGGAGATACAGAACTGTGGATGACACAAATAGAGTCAAAACTAAAATGGAACTAACTCATGGTATCGTAAAGCCGTCTTTCCGAATATTTGCCATCAATTTCACTTTTTTATGTTGATTGACAAACTCAAATAGCAAATAGTTATGCATGTATTATAGAATCATCTTACAATTTATTCCCAAGGTATAATCCGGTATACCTGAATGCAACTGATATTAGTTATGGCAATGTAGAATAAATTCCTAAGTTGGGTGATTGTTGGTAAAAATGCATCAGCAAATATCCTTTGTATTAGTGTCCCATATCCAGAATAGGAATACTGAAAGGATTAGAATCACGTATATCTGTATTAACACCATCAGTAGCAAAAACTCGGAATTGCGAAAGATTGGCGCTATTTCCAGGCAAGGAACTTGCATTAAATGTTAACGAATTTTCTTTTATATTATCGGCTATCGTAATGGGCCAAGTGTGTCCTCCATTGTTACTGTAAAGTAAAAAGTACGTAAGGTTATCGTCTTTGTCCAAATCTTGCGCTTGCCACTCAATTGAGATATTACCTGTTCTAGGAAAAATTCGGGGATCACCAATGCTATTGCTAACCTTTATAGATTTTATTTCTGGAGAATTGGGTGAAACAACTTGTGATACCAGCTCCTTATCGTCTTTGTTTAGGGTGATCTTTGTCGTACATGGATTATATGGTATTGTCTCTGAGATATATGCAATATTTTTCCACTCTTCAACTTTTGCCGTAGATTCTATTATGTCAATAGGGTAATGAGCTAGCACTCTTCCTTTGAGATCTAACAACTCGACTACATAGTGACTATAAGCAGGCAGGGTTGTTAATATTGAAGATGGCAAAATTAAAGAAGGGTTCAAGGCGATGGTGTAATCAGACAGATTCACTATTCCACGAATAGATAGAGTCTGATTTAGTTCATGGTATCTTGCATTTTTATCATTTGTTAAACTACTACCACAACTACGAAAATAATGATCGCTGTTCTTTAAGGCATTTACGTTACTAACTGGAAGTACATATTTTGATAAAACAAAGCAACCTATAATTATTAGCAGAAAAATCATCATAGATTTGATGTACAATGCAGATTCCATAGAAAGATCTACCTAATCAAACATTTGTCTACTATTTAAGATATAGTACATGCCAATGGCTATTTAATCTGGGATAATTATTTGGGAATTTATATCACTACTATAATAACAATTATGTGCAACAGACAGCAGAACCATACAACAGAGTATATCCCAGCAAAGACCTTAACAGTCACTTTAATATCTTTACAACCACTTGTGATACTGCATCTAAGAAACACCTTTGGATCAAAATCAAGGATGAGACATTCTACAACTGATCAAGAGAATGAGTTGTATGAGACTATTCTATGTATGGATGAGTTTTTTAGAAGGTACTTCTCAACCTAGCCACAAAATTATTGTTTTGATCTATAATACAGATTGAGGGTGTAAATGGCGTTGTCATATACATATATTTCCGTTACTAGGGTTCTACTCCATTAAACTTGGTTAATTTTCTATTGATAAGGTATTTTTTAGCCCTTCCTGTAGAAAAATTTCAGGCCAGATAGTGGAACATTTAGCATGGCTTTGAGAAGAAGGTAAAATTAAATGACTTTGAAGGAAGTAATATAGTTGGGTTATTTTAAGCACAAACCTCTACTTTGACATGAAGGCACAACAGAACCAATATCAAAGACTGATACAGTCGTAAAGTCCCACCGCGCTCGATCCTTGAATTTCCTAAATGAGTCATAGTTATTCTCGTCTATCTAATACCATACCGATAGAAGTACAAACCTCAAATTTGTACCGTTAACAATATAAATCCGACCCGGCCCACTTGCGAATTATATATAATTCAATGACATTTTTTATTATTATTTCAAGAACTTGAAGCGATTTTACAACATAATATTAAGATATCAGATCAAGATTTGTCTTATGTTGTTTAGATGAGCAGGTTTGTTACATTAGATATTTTATTGTAAGTAGCAAGCAATATCAATTTTAGATTTATAGTGCTCTACTATCACATCTCTTATATGTGTAATAGGTCGAGTGGGTTGAATGGAATTGACAATAAGATATAGGCGATTTAACATTTGTACTTTTAGAACTGTCATGACTCTATAGAGTATGAAAGATTTCGAGGATATGTCTATCCAAGAAAGAGAGGAAATACTTGAACAAATTAGAAATCTTCCAGATCAAACAAAGGATCCCATAGATTTGTTTACAGACTCATTTAATGAACTTTCTAGTAGTTGGGCCAATATTACAAAAGATTTTGATAATATATACGCAGATTGCTGCAATAGAGATGTAAGCGTAGACTTTCTTTCTGATAAAGACAATAGTGGCTGGACAAAGAAAATCCAAAAACTTTTGCGCCAATAATCTTTTAATATTTGCAAGCTCAAGGCTCCTAATCAAAATTGGTATGCATTGGATAAATACCAAGACAAGGTTTGAAATTTACTCAACATTAAAAAATGAGTTAGAAATTTGTTTGCTTCCATGCTTCAATCTCATCCAAATCAAATCCATAACGTTGATAAAAAGGAATGTTTCTCGGATTAGCTGATACTCTGTGTGTGTCAATGTGTTTAGATTATCAAATAGTTTAGTTCAATAGTTGATCAGAACTGATACAAGTTCTTTTCATGGTAAAGTAGATCGCTCCAAAAAATGGTATTTAGCAACTGAGTTTATTTGGATAAGTGAAAATCCTTTTTTCAAATACTGCACATATATAACATCCCATATGTCTTCAGTTTCGGTATACTGCAATAGAGAATGCTACGGATTGATATTCCGGTTAAATATTTGCTAGCAACCAAAGAGCGACATTCGAATAATTTCCAGCACAGTGAGCGGTATTGTTAAAAAATGTTTTTCATTAAAAGGTCCTTGCAAATTTAGGATAATATTTTAGGTATACTCGTGGATCTGGTCGTACCCAGTGCGTTACAGGATCAACCCTAAATTCCAATTTCAAAGTATTAATTACAGCAAATTGTTCTAATTCAGTTGGAGTTTTGACTTCAGAATTAAACATCTTATGATCTTTTTGTGTCCGAGTTCATAATATTTTAATCGCTTATCAATTTACTTTTACTAAAAAAGTTAACTTTTTGAATATTGAGAAAAACTCAAAAGTTTTTGATTTTAAAATGCTATAGTACATCATGGGATAAAGAACTGAACTGTCTCTGGTTTCTTTGCTGGAGTGTTTATCCCAAGTATGTACTGATTGTAGTCATCGCCATAGTCAAGGTTTACTTCAAATTCAGTGCCGACGGGTACATCGCTTGATTTGAATGTAAATGTCTGTGAAGTGGTTTGCCCGGCTGGGAAATATAGACCATATGCAGGCTTGAACATATTATCTGGATAGTTACTCACATGTATGGTGACTCCACCGTAGGTATCCTCTGATAACTGGTTTGTAACTTGAACAATGACCTTGAAAGTTCCTTTTGAATTTGGTTGGTTGTTTCCATTAGAACAATTTTCAAATCCATCGTTGTATCCACTCATAAAGTCTGGTGTATGATAACTTGGTCCCTTCCCTGATTGATTTAAGTATCTCTTAGAGGTATCAGATATTTTTGCATCAGAACATCCATG
>DATELO010000070.1:0-4660 GCA_035276505.1 Candidatus Nitrosocosmicus sp. | reverse complement strand
TAGAATCAACATCAACAGTGACTTTGAATAACTCCTCAAAAATTTTAGACAGAAGAAGGTGTTTCCTTTGTTCATTTTTTTCTTTCTTTAAATCCTCGCTTAAAAATCTCTCTGCCCTCATCGCTTCAAACAGGGAATACTTCTTTAGGATGAGTCCTATTCCAATAGATTTTGCAACCATAAGTGTAACAAGAAAAGTGAGTATTTCAACTTCATATTTATCCAATTTCTGATAGATTGTTCCGCTGATTAATTCTGTCTCCATTCTCTCTGCTGCTCTATTAATGATATGCTTCATCTCAGGTCGATCAAATTCTTCAAAATCAAAGTGCGCTTCTCGAATGTAATCCGAGGCTTCGTTTAAAAAAGGATATTTAGCTATATCTCCTGTTCCGAGCTTTATAGACAATGTCGACAGCAATTTATAGATATACTATAATAAAAAGACCAATGTAAAATTATATAATCTTTTAAATGGCAGATATTTTAATCGAAGAATAATGGATCTCCGAATAGGGTTTCATGTGTCAATTGCTGGTTCAATATCAAACTCAGTTGCTAATGCTCTAAAAATTGGCTGTAGTGCTTTTCAGATATTTAGCAGAAATCCTAAAGGCTGGAGTGCCAAACCAATTGATAATGAAGATAGCAAAATTTTTCAGATGAAACTGGCTGACAGCCAGATTCAGCGAAATTCAGTCATAGTCCATATGCCATACCTTCCTAATCTATCATCTCCCAATGGAGAGTTATATAAAAAATCAATTAATGTTCTCTCGGAAGAAGTGTACAGATGCTCTATACTAAATATTTCTTATCTTGTAATCCACCTTGGAAGCCACCTGGGAAAAGGGTCAGAAAATGGAATCAATCAATTGATAAAGGCTTGTAATTATGCTTTTGACAATTACAAATCATCCTATCAAAAAACAATTCCAGTCACCGTACTCCTTGAAAATAGTGCCGGTCAGAAAAATAGCATAGGCAGTAAATTTGAGGAGATCAGTGTAATATTGGATAGATTGGGTTCTCGAAAATTTGGTGTATGTCTTGATACATGCCATGCTTTTGCTTCGGGTTATGATTTAAGGACAGAGACCGGAGTTGACCAAATACTAGAACGTTTTAACAAAACAATAGGGTTAAAGGAGCTGAAAATGGTACATCTGAATGACTCCAAAGGCGACCTAAATTCTCATTCTGATCGTCATGAGCATATTGGACTTGGAAATATTGGAAAGATAGGATTTGGTGCGTTATTTAAGCATAAAAATGTCATGAATTTACCAATTATAATGGAAACTCCAATTGATGCAAAACGGGGTGACCCCGAAAATCTTAAATTTGTTATCGACCTTATCAGAAACCTGAAATACTAGTTCTTCAATTGATAACAACAGTCAAGTACTTCAATCATGGGCACTACTAATGACTATGAATTATTGGGTATGTAGGGGGAAGAGAAGATAAATTCACTATTACATAAATCCAAATCTTTATTATCTTCAAAATATGAAATTCTAATTAAATATACACTCGTACCATCAATTCCCCTTTCAATTATAGCGATTCTATCTGCTAATCCTGATACTTGGGTGACATCTGAAATTCATCATTTCTATATAGAGTTGATTGCAGTAATACTTGGCGCTGTACTGGCGTTCACCTATCTTTTAAGGGCTATTACATTAAATGATAAATTCAGCCTTTTTGTTGGAATAGGATTTCTGACAAGTACTTTAATTGATGTGCTACATGTGATAGTATCCTATGTTGCCTTTGATAATCCTATGTTTCTTAAATACTTTATTCCTCAGACGTGGTTTGCTGGAAGAATATTCCTAAGCGCCATGCTAGTAATGGCAATTGTGAAATACCCTACTTTATCATCGTCGTCATTAAAAGAAAATGAAGGGAAAGGAAGACGAAAGCATTATCAGCAACATAGATTAGAAAGAGAACAACAGCAACATCAGCCAAATAAATTACAGAAAAATCTCAAGGTTTATTTGACAATTCTTGCAATCCTTGCGGCAAGTACTGCAATAAGTTCACTATTCCTGGTTTTGCCTGCTAGTGTAATAGACGATTATTCTATACATAGGCCTTACGAGATACCACCGCTTGTATTATTTGTAATTGCCTTATTTTATTTTTACAAAAATCAGCTTTATAAGAGAAATGACGTCTTCTATAAAGGGTTATTAGGCTATCTAATAGTCGACATATTTTCCCAAATTATTATGTCTTATTCAGCTCAACCATTTGACACAGCACATAACGTAGCCCACGTTCTCAAAGATGCTGGTTACTTTATTAATATTATAGCCTTAGCATTATCAAGTATTCAGTACAATGAAATGTTGAAGCAAAGTAATGATAACTTAAAAGAAAGGGAAGAAATAATTCGGATTCAATATGAAAGACTAAAAGAAGCAGATAAGATGAAAAATGAATTTATCAACGTAGCAGCTCATGAACTGCGAACTCCTATACAACCAATACTTGGATTATCTGAAGTTCTACGGTCTAGAACAAAAGATACACAGCAACAAGAATTATTAGATGTTGTTATTAGAAATGCGAAAAGGTCTCAGAGACTTACAAATGATATACTAGATGTGACAAAAATAGAAAGTCAATCACTAAACCTAAAGAAAGAGCAATTCAATTTGAATGATGTAATAACAAATACTATAACTGATATATTATCAAATAGAGAATTTGCAAATAAGGAGAAGAAACACATCGTTAAGCTCCTATACCATCCCCAAGATGTTTATGTAGAAGCAGATAAAGAAAGAATAACTCAAGTAATTTTCAATTTGCTAAGTAATGCTATTAAATTTACTGAAGCAACAAAACAAGGAGAAGAAGAAAGAACTGTGAATATTAGTACACAAATTATGGATAATAGCCATGTTCTTGTAACTGTTAAGGATAATGGTATTGGCATAGATCCTGAAATAGTGCCTAGACTATTTGGAAAGTTTATCTCAAAATCTTATCAAGGAACCGGACTCGGCCTATTCATATCAAAAAGTATCATTGAATCTCATGGTGGTAGGATATGGGCTGAGAATAATAATAATGCTGGCAAAGATGGCAAAGAAAAAGGTGCTACTTTTTACTTTAGCCTCCCGTTAATTAAGAAGCATCAGCCAAGTTTCATGGAAGTCAGTTATCAACAGTAACAGCAACTGTATTGTAATGATTTTCCTTGTTGTTTTAACATTTAAGATTTTCATCCTGCTTGAACATTCCCTGTGGAATTGAAGGTAACGTTACCTTCCTTGAACAGACAAAGGATGGATAATAAACCACTTAAATGCGCTTCGTAGTGATTATTTTAATGTCTCCTATCGTCATTCAAAAGAAACTTTGAGTTTTAGTAGCAGATTAGTAATAGGATATATACACAAGGTAATTATTAATTATTGTCATTACTGCAATTATGGTGATTATTTAAGAACGAGTAATTTTTGCTTATTATTTGACTATTTGACTACAACACCCGGATCTCATACGTATTAGCCAAATCTTTATAAATGATAATTCATAAAATTGAAAGCGTATCTACGAAGCAAAAAGTCATGCCATTGTTGTTTACCAAGAGATATTAAAATGAGAAAACGAATAAATCCATCTCGATTTTTTCAGTCTGTTTTACGGCTTAAATGTGTAAAAAGGGCTGGCTGGGTTTCAAAAGTTAGGGTAAATGATCCTGAATCAGTTGCGGATCATAGTTATTCTATGTGTGCTATAAGTATGGTTTTATCAGATATGCTAAGGTTGGATACAGAAAAGGTCATGAAAATGGTAATTCTTCATGATTTAGCTGAATCCATAACAGGAGATTACATTCCTGCTGAGATTAGTAAAAAACAGAAATTAATACAAGAAAAGAGAGCAATAAATTCTATATTATATTGTTTACCTGCAGATATTCGTTCAGATTATAAAACAATATGGCAAGAATACATATTAAACAAAACAGATATTGCTCACTTTGTTCATGAAATAGATAAGTTTGAAATGATGCTACAGGCTAAGCAGTATGTCAAACAAGGTTATTCTTATAAATCACTTGTTGAGTTTTTTAATTCCACTGATAAGTATCTAAGTATTGACGAGAGCAACTTATGAATCTGCAAGAACTCCTAAATAATCTTGAAAATTAAAAGTTATTGACTACGAAGGGCGGTCTTTGCTAGTTAGGATGCTTATCTTAATTTAGTTAACACCTCGCAATCGCCAAGAATCATCGTATTGGGCAAGCATTAAATGCATAGAGTGCGTAAAGTGATAATATTATAGAGCCACCAAACTTTAACCTTACTCTGGGTTATTCGATCGATGATAATATCCTTACGTAGGCGGTTTATCATGTAGTTTCCAAACTGCTCTTACAATAATTTATGGCATAATAATATAAAATGGTAGACGATAAAGAGCTTAAAATACAACGATGGTCAGGATGGTACTAACACGATTCTCAAGAACAGATGTTTCCGTTGCAGGAATAGGTACAAACCATACAATTCTAGATAGCAACATATGGGGAAATTTGACAGTTAATGATCTAGTACAGGATGCAAACAAAGCTTTAGCAGTATTGATTAACCAACCTGAAGTTGATGCTAATAAAATAACAGTATTA
>DATELO010000069.1:0-29245 GCA_035276505.1 Candidatus Nitrosocosmicus sp. | reverse complement strand
GATATATTTTCTGCCTATTAGATCTTTTTGTTGAGTATATAATCCAACTTGCCTACCATCCACGGTAGGAACGTAACTTACCAATACATGTATTTTATTTACATTAGATTTCTTCAAATAAAAAACTGTTTCTATGATTGTCCCTCCTGTTTGTATCGTACCTTGTATTGAAAGTATTTTTTTGTTTTTGGTAATAGGTTCTATAATAAATTTAAGTGTTTTACCATTGGATAGTAATTTATTCTTACTTACTTGTTCTGAATAATCTATCATTGGATCAGAATCATCATATCTGTCTTTTATTATCCCTTCAATCATCTCAATTTTCTTTTTGCTCTTCTTAAACCCTTGATCTAAACCCAATGCCATAGGTCGTGTATAATCTGGTTCAGCTAGGATAATGTCCGCATCAATAATTTTGCTAGACAAAAATTCTGCCTGAATATTCCCAATATTTTTTCTAATCGAGTAGATACTCTTATTATTGAAAATACTAGACACATGTGATTCTCTAATAAACTCGAATGGGTCCATCAGGATTCTGTTCTTGTCTAATTGAGTTAGGATATCCATTCCATATTTTGAGTTGATACGTATGAGCTGTCCCGGATTAATTTCTTTTAAGTTTATGAACGGAAAGAAACTCTCAATGTAGTTTTCAGAGGTAACGATAAAATCATTTTGACTTTCGTTTTTTCCCAGAAAGAGAGGCTTAAAACCTGTGCTATTTCTAAAAATGTAAATTTCGTTTTCTATGTTGATAACATAGTTTCCTCTCAAATGCCTATCTAGAAATTCTGCGGCCTTGTATGGATCTTTTCTCATCATCAATAAGTCTCTAAAAATATAGTGAACTTGACTAAGGGGTTCAAAATTCTTACGTTTCATTAGGGGATGAGATAACAATTTGTCTAGATCAATGAAAAAACCGTCAAGAGCAAAATTTATTTTCTCTAAGCTTCTGGTCATTGGTTTCTTTTTTGACAAATGGCCCACAATAGCACGCATTGGATCATTTTGCTGCTTTACAACCTTTTGATGAATTAGATCAAATGCTGGTAGGGACCCATATCCACTTATCTCAAAATTTCCAGAACTAATTTTCCAATATGCTTTACCACGATGCTGAAGTAATTGCATTCCGCGAAAGACTTGATAAACTGATTTCTCATTGTTAATGTCATCAGTCATTCTACAGGTTGCAATAATTCCTCCCATTAAAATTCAAAGTTGCTATATCGTTAGAATGATAAATGTTTTGATATTTTCAAATTGTATTATAAAGTGAATCATATTTATACAAAGTAAATATATATTCCAATACTTTGCAGGTTTATTTCTATTGATAATTGGCTTGTTGGGTAAGGCGAATGTAGGTAAATCAACATTCTTTAACGCAGCGACTGATTCATCCGTTCCAATTGCTAATTTTCCTTTTACTACCATTAATCCCAACATTGGAGTAGCATTTGTAAGGGTTCAGTGTGTATGCACCGAATTGGGTGTATCTGATAATCCTGTAAATTCCCAATGTATTGGTGGAATTAGGTACATACCGATAAAGTTGATTGATGTAGCTGGATTAGTGCCAGGAGCACACTTGGGTCGTGGATTAGGAAACAAATTCCTAGACGATGCTCGTCAGGCCGATGTTTTAATTCATGTAATAGATATATCTGGATCAACCGACGAGGAGGGCAAATCCGTCAAGTCCGGTGAAGGTAATCCCTTTCTTGATATCCAATTCGTGGAAGAAGAATTCGATCTTTGGATACGTTCTATTATTTTAAGGGATTGGCAAAAAATAGTTAGAGAAAGTGAAAATCTAAAACAAAGGGTGGAAACTGTCATATCCAATAGACTCTCAGGTCTATCAATTAATGAGCAATTGATCAGAAACTCTATGGATCAGGTTGGGTTGACAAAAAAACCAAATGAATGGACTGAGAATGATTTGCTATTATTAAGTAAACAAATCCGTATCAAAGCTAAACCAATTATCATAGCAGCCAATAAAGCAGATCTGCCCACGTCCGACCCTAATATTATTAAACTAAAAGACCTTGAAAGACCTTTCTTTCCCACAGTGTGTGAAGCAGAGCTACTTTTGAAAAGAGCTTCTAATAAGAATCTCATTTATTATTTGCCAGGAGATTCCGATTTCGATATCAAACGTAACGAAAATCTTTCACAGGAACAACTTGGTGCTTTAAACATGGTATCCCATGTCTTGTCAAAGTTTGGTTCTACAGGAATCCAACAAGTTCTAAATCATGCTTGTTTTAAGGTACTAAAGAAGATTGTCGTTTATCCGGTAGAGGATGAATACAAATTTACAGATAAGAATGGAAATGTTTTGCCCGATGCAAGAATTGTTTCGGATAATTCAACTGCTAAAGATTTGGCATTTCTCATTCACAACGACCTGGGTAAAGGCTTTCTATATGCAATTGATGTCAGAACAAAACAGCGAATAGGTGCTGACCACATACTAAGGAATAATGATATAATAAAGATAGTGGCCAATACGGGTCGTAAATGAGTATGTTGTGTCTAGGAATAGAAAGTACTGCTCATACTTTTGGATGTTCCGTGATAGAATTTAATAAGGAAAAACTCATTAGTGTGCCCAATGATGGATTCATTCTGTCGGAAGCAAGAGATATTTATAGATCATCCGCAGGGTGGGGTATTCATCCAAGGGATGCCTCAAAACACCACTCCCGGGTAGCTACAGACATATTAAAAAAGTGTTTGGAGGAAGCTGGAATCCGTATTAAAAATATCGATCTTATCTCTTATTCTGCCGGACCAGGATTGGGACCTTGTTTACGAGTGGGTGCAGTTGTCTCTAGATCGCTAGCCTCATTTTATGATATACCTCTGGTACCCGTAAATCATGCGGTTGGACATTTAGAATTGGGGATTAAACTTACCCGTTCAATTAATCCGCTCACACTTTTAGTTTCAGGTGGACATACTATGTTACTTGTTTACTATAGAAATAAATGGAGGATTTTCGGTGAGACCCTTGATATTACGCTAGGTCAGCTCTTTGATCAAGTGGGAAGAAAAATGGGTTTTGCCTCTCCATGTGGCAACAAGATAGAGGAATTATCTGGTCTCTCAGAAGGCAGTTGCTTACACACTTTGCCCTATATTATTAAAGGAAATGATGTGTCTTTTTCAGGATTACTTAGTTCAGTCATATCTTTGATTGAGGATAAATCAAATAGCCTGTGTGATATTTGTTTCTCATTACAGGAAACTGCTTTTGCAATCATTGTAGAAGCTGTGGAACGTGCATTAGCTTTTACAGGAAATAAAGAATTCCTAATAGTTGGAGGCGTTTCTGCTAATAAAAGATTATCTGAAATGCTTAATGCGGCATGCATAACCCATGGATCTGTTTTTAATTCCTGTCCACTAAGGTATTGTGGAGATAATGGAGCGCAAATCGCTTGGACTGGGTCTCAGATTTACTCTAGTGATAAATCGTCTTGCATAGAGCCGGAAAATGCTTCTGTAAATCAATCTTGGAGACTCGATAGCATATACATTCCATGGAGATAGTACTACTGAGTATTATTGTTTTGTTGATTTATTTGTGATATGATTTCTTTAGCCCAATTACTTGGATTTAGTACTCCAAATTTGTATATTTGATCACTATTACGTAACTCTATTACCAGTTTCTTAATAATTCTTCCTTCAGATCTTGCTTGGGATATATCTTTAAGTTCAAATTCTATTTTTTCACCTAACATTTCTTTAGATAATGTGGCAATTCGACCTTTAGTCTTCTCAAAAGCCAGTTTCTTGTTCGTTAAAGTAAGAATCCCGCTCTTTAATGTATCCTCTGAACAATCCTCGAATAAGATTCCTTTTTCTTTATTGGGGGACTGTGAAGTATTATCCATAATTTTTAAAGTACTGACATATTACTAAAATTATCTATTGATTAGGAATGGAACTTTGTTAAAAAGGGGCGCCGAATCAGAATTGAATTTGATCAATTGGTATGGAAGCCATGCCGTGTCAAAAGTAAGAGTACGTAAAGATTACCGTCATTCATCTATAGATATCCCGTTAAGAAAACAGCGAACCCTTCATGAGGCGAATATTTTATCATACGTAAAACTACTTGGAATAAACACTCCTTTTATTTACTATATTGACATGTCCAATTTCGAAATTATCATGGAATTCATCCAAGGGAATACACTCAGGGATGTTTTTTTACCAATATACTGTACTACAGTAGGGAAAATAATTGGAACCTTGCATCTAAACAATGTGATTCATGGCGATATTACAACTTCTAATTTTATTGTATCTAATGATGGTGTACTTAGATTGATAGATTTTGGTTTGTCTTTTATTTCTGAACGATACGAAGATAAGGCTGCAGACATTCGGTTATTCAAAGAGATACTAAATAGTATTCACGTTGAGGTATTTGATGAATCCTATGAAAACTTTTGTAATGGATATAACCAGAATTACCCTAACGTTGCATCTACCATATTTAAGACGGTAAGAGATATTGAAAAAAGGGGTCGATATTCTCGGTCTGCCTTATAAAACGGATAAGTTCTAAACTGTGGTCTGTTATTGTATAATTTTTTTACACAAACCTCTTTCCTTGTGTTGAACAAAATGGTCTTGACAAAAATCAATTTCACATTCGTAGCAGTGCCACCCACACAAAGTATAACAAATATTACACTTTGATATCGGTTTATTATAGTCAAATTCTTTGTTTTGTTTATCAGTTCTTGTTTTTTGCAATCTTTTTTGCTGCTGTCTCATATACCTATCCTCTGTAATAGCATAAAACATCTAAACGATGTTTGAAATTTGTTCTCCAACTGAATGGATCTTTCAACCTGATTCATAAAATCAGAATATTATTTAAGTTTTTCAAACAATATTTATTATTAAATGTTAAATATTTTTGGAACCCAACTTGAAATATTATAGTATGCGGGAGGTGGGATTCGAACCCACGAATCCCTAAGGAACAGGGTTGTAGGAAACCTCCAAGCTCTTTCTAAGCCTCGCACTTTTACGACCTGCGCCGTTGACCGGGCTTGGCAACCCCCGCATTACCTATACTTGTTTAAAGCCAAATTTATCTATTGTCACCAGTTTTTTAAAATAGGTGGATCTAATAGTCTAATCTTCTCTCTTTTGAAAGTTAGACCTTCTTTTACTCCCAGCAGTATTAAGATATAATTATATTATTATTCATGAGGTAGATGATTGATGGTTAAAAGGCTATTTGGAACAAATGGGATTAGAGGGGTCTTTGGTCAAGACTTGTCAATCGAGTTTCTAATCGATATAGCATTCTCAATTGGATATTATTTCGAAAAAGGACCAATAGTATTGGGTTCTGATGGTCGTTCTTCTAGCTTATCAATTTCAAAAATCGTATCTGCAGTATTAATGTCCATGGGTATCGATGTTTATCAAATGGGTTTGACACCCACACCCTGTCTTCAATATAGTGTCAAGAATTTAAAAATGTCTGGCGGTATTATGGTTACTGCCTCACACAATCCTAAAGAGTATAATGGATTGAAACCAGTCTCTAATCATGGGTACGAATTATCAAGAGAAGAGGAGATCAAAATTGAGTCCATATACCATAAGAAGCCATTCTTGAACAAGGGGTATAAAGTTATTGGCAATCTATTCGATTTGAATACATTGGACCAATACATCAATAAAGTATTGTCATTTGTTGATAGAGAAATTATAGAAAAATCTAATATAAGGATTGCTATGGATTGTGGTAACGGTGTACAATCAATAATTGCTCCTTTAATCGCACAAAAATTGGGTTGTGAGGTCCTTATCATGAACGGTAACATAGACCCAAATTTTTCCGCAAGGGGATCTGAACCTAAAATGGATAATTTGCTTAGTCTTACAAAGATGGTTAATGAAAATGGTTACGATCTAGGAGTGGCATATGATGGGGATGGTGACAGAAGTATCTTCTGTGATGAAAAAGGTATAATCCATTGGGGAGATAAGACCGGAACACTCTTAGCGTATCATTTAATAAAGAATAAAGGACTTAAATCAGAGATTGTATGTCCGATTAATTCATCTCTAGTAATATCGAGAGTCGGAGATTTGCTTAATAAGAGAGTACATTTTACAAAAGTTGGAAGCGTCGAAGTAACATATGGCATGAAAAATACCAATTCTCTCATTGGTTTTGAGGAAAACGGCGGTTTTTTCTATGGCCCTCTGAATTTGGTTCGTGATGGGGCGATTACAACGGCATTAATTCTAGAAATGTTGAGCTATCATAAGCAAGGATATATGGTCAATCCGGAATCCAAGATTAAATTACCAAAAGAAACATCGTCACTTTCAAGTATCTACTCCATATTAGGAGAAACATTTCAATACAAATCTAGTATAAATTTATCCAACAAGGATGATATCAAAAAAGTATTAGAGGTTTGTTCAGAACATGGATCTGTATTTAAGGTTGAACAAGTGGATGGAGTAAAAATATGGTTCGACGCCGAGTCTTGGATAATGTTTAGACCTAGTGGTACGGAACCCGTAATTCGAATCTATTCTGAATCAAATGACTATAACTTGATGAATTCAAAAGTAAAAGAGTATTTGAGCTTGATAAAGAAACTTTTGAACATAGAAATTAACATATAATAACATTTTTAATACTCTTTTTTATCATAAAAAAGAGTGGAAATGATCCCAATGGGTGATTATGAAATATGAGTAAACCTTATTACGTCAAGTTCGAAATACCAAAAGATCTTGTCAATGCTATATATGAGGCAGTAAGATTAGCAAAACAAAGTGGTAGAGTTAGGAAAGGAACTAATGAAACAACAAAGGCAATAGAAAGAGGAATCAGCAAACTTGTTGTTATCGCAGAGGATGTTGAACCTCCAGAAGTAGTGGCACATTTACCGATTTTATGCGATGAACGATCTTCCAAGTATGTTTTTGTACCTAGTAAAAAGGAATTAGGTAGCGCATTAGGAATAGATGTAGGATCTGCCGCCGCAACAATTATCGATGCCGGTGAATCTCAACAAATTCTAGAACAAATTACAAATACAATTGACAGTTTAAAAAACAAGTCCGAGTAATACAGGTGTGCATTTAATTAAATGAGCAAGACCGAAGAGAAGGTTATTCCAGCCGAAGTTATACAAATTGTTGGGAGGACTGGTATAGCTGGAGAAGTAATACAAGTACGTGTAAGAATATCGGAGGGAAAAGATAAAGGGAGAATCTTGACCCGAAATGTTAAAGGTCCAGTTAGAATGAATGATATTTTGATGCTCAGAGAGACAGAGCGAGAAGCAAGAAAGATAAAGTAATGCTTAAAATAGGGATTAATTGTAGGTGGTTAAATAATGAGTAAGAATATCGCTTCTTTGAGAAATTGTTTTTTTTGCGGAAAACGCGTTGATACTGGAAAAGGAATAATGCTTGTAAAAAACGATGGATCGGTTCAATGGACCTGTTCTTCAAAATGTAAAAAAAACCTACGCAGCTTAAAGCGCGATCCACGACTCTTCAAGTGGACAGATAAGTATATCAAGGGTGGCATTAGGAAGCAAAAGTAAAATGGGAGTAGAACAGACTCTAATACTTATCAAGCCCGATGCATTTAAACGAAAATTAACAGGTAAAATTCTTCAACGATTTGAGGAAAAAGGCTTTAGCATTATGCAGTTAAGAACATATGACTTTACCACTGAAAAAGCACAGGAATTTTATTCGATTCATAAGAACAAGCCATTTTTCAATGAACTCGTCTCGTTTATATGTTCAGGTACAGTAGTGGCTTGTATATTAGATGGTAACAACGCCATTAGTACTGTTAGAATAATGATCGGCCTAACTAAATCCTTTGATGCTTCTCCAGGAACAATTAGGGGTGATTTTGGGTTAGGAATTACTGACAACATAATTCATGCATCGGATTCGCATGAAAGCTTCATAAAAGAGTCAACTGTAATATTTTCTTAAGTGCATTTACGTCAGCCTGTTGTGGTAGTATTGGGTCATGTAGACTCAGGCAAAACGTCATTACTAGATAAGATAAGGGGCACATTTGTTCAATCACGAGAAGCTGGTGGTATAACTCAGCATATCGGGGCTAGTTTTTTCCCAATCGAAATAATTCAAGACCTGACCGGTCCATTATTCAAGAAATTGACTTCACATGATAATTCTATCCCTGGATTGTTGGTAATTGATACACCCGGACATGAGGTATTTGCAAACCTGAGGATGCGAGGCGGATCTGCAGCAGATCTTGCAATTGTAGTGGTAGATGTGAATAAGGGGTTTGAACCCCAAACAATAGAAAGTATTAATATTCTTAAAAATAGGAAAGTTCCTTTTGTAGTGGCAATAAATAAGGTCGATCGCATTACGGGCTGGAAAAAGGGGGCAACAAACTTCATAACTGAAGAAATCAAAGCACAACCAAAAGAAGTTCAGTCAGATCTCGACAATAAAACGTATAGTATATTAGGTTCTTTATCTCAATTGGGATTCAGCTCAGAGGCCTTTTGGAGAGTTAAAGATTTTACTAGAGAGGTTGCATTGGTACCTGTCAGTGCATCAAGTGGTGTTGGCATACCAGAACTATTGACTGTATTAGTAGGCTTGAGTCAACAATTTATGGTCAAGAAATTAGAAAGACATGAAGGTTCTGCTAAAGGGATAGTTCTAGAGGTAAATGAAGAAGTAGGATTAGGACCATCTGCTAATGTGATACTGTTAGACGGTATTATAAAACAGGGGGATTCAATAGTAGTCGCGAAACGTGATTCAGTAGTTGTTACAAGGATCAAATCATTGCTTTTGCCCAAACCCCTTGATGAAATGCGTGATCCACGAGATAAATTCCGTCATGTGAAAATGGTGATTTCAGCAGCAGGACTAAAAATAACATCCCCCGAGCTAGAGGGTGTAATTGCCGGAAGTCCATTATATGGCTTTTCCTCTGCAAATGATGAGGCTCGAGTAAAAAGCTTAGTCGAGTCAGAAGTTAAATCTGCGATAATAAATACCGACTCTAATGGTATTATTCTTAGATGTGATACTATCGGTTCAATTGAAGCCATATCCGAGATGTTGAAGAAAGAAAATATCCCTATAAGATCTGCAGATATCGGTCAAATTAGCAGAAAAGATATAATGACTGCATCTGCTGTTAAGGAAAAGGACAGATACTTAGGGGTAATTTTGGGATTTAATGTAAAAATTTTGGAAGATGCAGAGAAAGAATCGGTAGAAAGGGATATCAAAATTTTTAATGAAAAAGTAATTTACAATTTGGTACGAAGTTACACAGATTGGGTATCATACCAAAAAAATCATGAGGATTCTATATTATTTAATGAATTATCACCGGTTTGTAAATTTGAATTTATGAAAGGTTACGTCTTTAGAAGAAGTGACCCTGCTGTATTTGGAGCAGAAATTAGCATCGGTAAAATGAAACAAAAAATGTCTATTATGACCCCAGAGGGAAAAAAGGTTGGTGTAATTCATCAAATCCAGGATAAGGGTAAATCCATCGAAGAGGCAACTCGTGGAATGCAGGTTGCAGTCTCAGTAAACGGCCCTCAGATAGGACGACAAATCAATGAAGGGGATGTTTTTTATACTTATTTGGATAGCAGACAGGCTAAATTACTTCTCAATCGATTCAATAGTAGATTAGATGAAGAGGAAAAAAAGATATTGGATTTGATTGTTAGTATACGTAGAAAAATTGATCCAGCATTTGGATATTTGTAACTGCCCTTATTTGTAACTCATCTGATATTTATATAGTGTATAACTGTAACTAATGTAAAATATATGAATGACTTCAATATCATTGGAAAAATCTATTTTGCTCCTAACACCTCTGATACTGAATTAATAGAAAAGGCCAAATTAAGATTAAAAGAGAATGGAATACCTGAAGATATTATTGAAATCAATTATAATGTTCAAGAACTAAATGAAGGCGATTTGTACATAAGTTATGATCCTCCGGATTTGGTATTGAGAAAAGTTTATGCCAAAACTCAAAGTGGTTTCATTAAGATGAAAAGTTTGAAGTCGATTAAACTTTAAACTACTTTATTGTGGTCTGTTTGACTTAACTCTTTTATTAATTCATCAAAGCTTTTGTCAACTTTGATCTTTGTATCTCTCTTTAGATATGTATTTCTTAGGATAATCTGTTTCTCGTTATCTATTTCGTCCTTTTTAAGGATAATGATATTTTTGCTTTTTTTGTTTTCTGCTTCGCCTATTTGTTTTGAAAAGGATCTTTTTAGTAGATCATATTCTATTGGTATATTTTTTCTTCTTAAAACTGACGCCAAATTCTCAGCATACCTAAACAAGTCTAGGGAATCATAAATTATGAAATTAATATCTTCTCTCTCAATATTCATAAGATCTTTGGTAATGTTTTGATGTTTCATTGCCATGATCATGCGTTCAACCCCACCAGCGGCGCCTGTTGCTCCTGCATCCCTTCTTCCAAAAACTTCTGTGAGATTATTGTAGCGGCCTCCACCAACAATTGCACCAAAATTATTGCTTGTATCAACTGCCTCAAAAACAATTCCAGAGTAATAATCCAATCCTCTAACAATTCCCAAGTTGATTTGAACATTGACTACTCCCTTGTTTTGTAACGATTTGACGATTTTTTCTATTTCATCCCATGCTGAGAGACCAAATGGTCTTATTATCTTGTCAATTTGATCAAACGGACCCTTGTTATCCGCAAATTCCATAATCTTTAGCAAAATTTCTCTGCCTATTCTGTCTTCATATTCTTTTAATACCTCTATCTTTCCTTTCTTGGGTATTTTATCAATTGCTCTGTAGATCTCAAAAATGCTATCATTTTTTGAAATTTTGAGTGTTTTTTTTATATATTCTTCTAAAAGTGATCTACTATTGATTCCTATAACTATGTTTCTTAAACCCAATTTATTTAGAAAAACAGAAGTGAACTCAATAATTTCAGTATCAGCTTCTGTGGAAGTGGGACCGTAAATTTCGATATCCCACTGATGAAAAAATCTGTACCTTCCTGCCTGTGGCTCATCATATCTCCATACCCCTCCAAATGAGGCGATTTTAGCTGGGATCTTAAGATCTCTTCTTGTAGCAAAATACCTTGTTAGCCCAATTGTTAAATCAAATCTTAGAGCTACTTCGCGATTCCCTTTGTCTATAAAGTTATAGATCTCTTTAGATATCCCTGGGCCAGACTTTGCTTCTAAAGTAGATAATAATTCCAATGGGGAGGGTTCCATAATTGTGAAATTAAAAATTCTTGCAGATTCGATGAATGCATTTCTTATCAAGTTGATATTCTCAAACTCTTCTGGTTCTAGATCCCTCATTCCTCTTGGCAACAAAAATTTCATTATAGACTAGAATGCTGTAATTGTTTTAATTTAGATTTTCCGGTTCATTATAATATCTATTAATTATACACTTATCCAC
Source organism: Candidatus Nitrosocosmicus sp. (assembly GCA_035276505.1). Classification (GTDB taxonomy): domain Archaea; phylum Thermoproteota; class Nitrososphaeria; order Nitrososphaerales; family Nitrososphaeraceae; genus Nitrosocosmicus. The sequence continues at coordinate 17,707 of DATELO010000069.1, read as the reverse complement.
ATGTCTCAGGGAAAGGTTGAATATCTTGATCACATGACAGATGCATATCTTCGTATACATGGGATTAACTTAGAGGAGGCATTTGAGTATGCTGGAAAAGGATTAGTGGGTATAATGTATGAACTTGAAGGAATAGACGCTAAGAAACAAGTTCCCATAACGGCAGAAGGAAAGGATCTAGAAAATCTTTTGTTTGATTGGCTTGACAAAATCTTGTTAATTGTATTAATCGATAGAACAATCATGTCAGAATTTAGAGCCGAAATTATTCGGGATTATGAGACTGGTCATTATAGCATTCGTGGTTATGGAAAAGGGGAGCAAATAAACCAACAAAGACACGAACTAAAGGTCGAAATTAAGGGGATTACATATCATGAAATGAAAATTCTTGAAAATAATGACAAAGGAGAAGTAATATTAGAATATATAGTAGACTTGTGACGTTTTATTATCTGTATTCGTATTTTACTTTAAATTGTACGATCTATTAGTTCGAATTTTCTTTAACTCCTTTAGGACAACTGAAACGCAGTCAAAGTGTTGATAAAGTCTTATATATCAAATATCGATATAAAGTATCCGTAAAAATGACAAATGAATCAGGATCTACTACCTCTAATGCTATAGTCGAACTATCAGAAAACAATTTTGAATCATTTATTTCGGAAAATAACATAGTATTAGTTGATTTCTGGGCAACGTGGTGCGGTCCTTGCCAATTTATGTTACCAATATTTGATAAACTATCAAAAAAATATTCAGAAAAAGTTCGGTTCGGTAGATTGAATGTGGATGACAATCAGTCCATTGCAATGCGCCTGGAAGTATATGCTATTCCTACATTTGTTATTTTTGTTAATGGTAACGCCATAGACAGAGCAGTTGGTGCAGTCGGAGAAAAAGGATTGGAAGCACTATTACAAAAAAATCATTCTTAGATATATAGGATGAAAGTACCTGCAAGATAATTTGCTTTTTCTGTAGGACTGATTCTAATGTTGATATTTATACAACCATATCGAACATTATTAAAAAGTAGCAATTGAGATGAAAACTCGTATTCGATTATTAGAAAGAATTTATTATTGAGATAATTTAGTTATTTTAAGTGAGACAAAATACTTGACCGAGACTCTTTCTTATGATATGATTATAGTGGGATCAGGGCTGGCAGGACTTAGGGCTGCAATTACTGCGGCATCTAAAAATAAAACTCTAAGAATTGCTGTCCTGTCGAAAGTACAGGTAATGCGTTCTCATTCTGTATCAGCTGAAGGTGGAACCGCTGCAGTGCTTTATGATAATGAGGGTGATAATATAGAATCTCATATCTATGATACCATAAAAGGGAGTGACTTTTTGGCGGATCAAGATGTAGCCGAAAGATTGGTTAATTGGATTCCAAGGGAGATTATTCAACTTGACAGATGGGGAATGCCTTGGTCTAGGCGTGAGAATGGGCGAATTGATCAGAGAAAATTTGGTGGATATTCTTTCCCTAGGGCTACGTATGCTCAAGATAAAGTTGGATTTTATGAGATGCAGACTTTATATGATACCTGCCTTAAATTTGACAACATATTTTTCTTTAATGAGTGGTTTTGTACTTCTATTCTCCATGAAGGGAATAACTTTCAAGGCTTTACTTGTATAGAAATGAAGAGTGGGAAATTTGTAAAAATTATTGCACCATCTGGGATAATTTGTACTGGCGGTGCTGGGAGAATTTTTAGCTTTTCTACATATGCATATTCCTCTACACCTGATGGCCTGGATATGGCCTATCGTGCTGGAATGGCATTGAAAGATATGGAATTTGTTCAATTTCATCCTACAGGAATTTTACCTTCTGGAATATTAATTACAGAGGGTGCTCGTGGAGAGGGAGGCTATTTGATCAATTCGGAAGGTGAACGTTTTATGAAAAACTATGCAAAAGAAAAGTTGGAATTAGCACCTAGGGATGTAGTATCTCGTTCCATGATTACAGAAATTCAAGCAGGTAGAGGGTTTAAACATATTACAGGGGTTGATTGTCTGAAATTGGACCTTACTCATTTAGGGGAAGAAAGAATTAAGGAAAAGCTTGCTGGAATCAGGGAAATTGGAATAAAGTTTTCTGGTATTGATGTAATAGATGAACCAATTGAAGTAAGACCTGTATGCCATTATATGATGGGAGGAATCCACTCCAATCTAGATGGAGCAACTGAGTTTAATGGATTGTGGGTGGCAGGTGAGGCATCTTGTAATAGTACACATGGAGCCAACAGATTGGGTGCTAATTCTACTTCTGAATGCCTAGTTTGGGGTGCAATAACAGGAGAATTGGCTGCCAATTATGCCCTGAATAAAAAGAATGTATCACTGAGTATCGATGATAAACAAATTCTACAAGAAGAAAAAAGAATCTATGACGGAATATTCCGAGGCAGTGGCGATGTCAATCCCTATGAAATCAGAAAGACTTTGACAGACACTATGGATGAAAAGGCATATGTTTATAGAAATGAGAATGATTTGATAGATGGACTAAAGAAAGTCCGTAGTCTTAAATTATTATCGTGGAAACATGTAGATGATCAAGCTAAAGAGTACAATACTAATTTTATTAATGTGATGGAGCTGGATTCGATGTTACGGGTTGCAGAAGTAGTTTTGTTGGGTGCAATAAATAGACGCGAATCGAGGGGGGCGCATTCAAGAATTGATTATCCTAATCGGGATGATAATAACTTTTTAAAACATACTCTTGCATACTATGTCGGTGATAAGGAGCCAAGAATGGAGTGGCACCCTGTTGTGTTTACAAGATACGCTCCAGTGGAGAGGAAATACTAATGGGACTCAAAACCGAAGACGACAATAATTCTGAAATAAAGCCCAATAATAATACCCAGATAAATAATGGGCGTGAAGGTTTAAAGGGCTGGCTTAATCCTACTCGTTACGGTTGGGAGAGGGTATCCTATTGGCTACAGAGGTTAACTGGAGTTGGTTTATTGATATACTTTGTAGGACATGTATATGAAACTAGTTCTCTAGTTAATGGAATAAATGCTTGGAATAGTATGTTGGAGTTGACACAGACAACTGGGGGACATATTTTTCTATTGTTAGTTATCGGGGCAAGCACTTTTCATACTGTTAATGGGATAAGGCTCATTTTTACGGAGTCAGGAATAGGCTTAGGTAAGCCTGGGCGTCCAGATTATCCATATGACGCTACTTCCCTTAATTATAAACAAAAGTCTGGAATATGGGTCGCCTTGATATTAGCTGCAATCGCCATGCTTTATGGTGGAATGGTTATGTTCGGAGATGTTATGTAAAAATTTGTTAATGGACTGTGGAGATATGGTAATTAGAAATTATTTGGAGTATGATGCCTAAAATGCCGTTATTAAAATTACGAGAGAGTCAGATAATGAAAATTCATTATCTGACTGGAATATGTGCAGTTTTCTTTGTAGCTATTCACATACTGTTTAGGCTTGTTATGCCATTTGGACAGAGTTTGGAATATGAAAATGTAGTAGCCAACTATCACAACATGTATTATGTTATATTGTTAGAATTGATATTGATTTTTATTTCTATTCACGGGTTCAATGGTTTACGTATCATTTTATTAGAGCTTAAACAGGACCCGTGGTGGGAGTCCACAATGACTATATTGGTGTTGGCTGCAATGATTGGTGTCATTGCCTATGGTACGAGAACTATTATCATCGGAAGTGGTTTGTGAAATGCATGGGAAGTATTATAAACCTAGATTTTTCAACGAATCTATTCAAATGATGGTCGAAGTAAAGTAACAGTGTAAGATGTGTGTGTGAGTGAAGTGAGTGAAATGAGTGAAGAAACAAGCAGAATAAAATTAAAGGTATTTAGAACGAATTACAACAAATCATCTTCTTCATATTTTGATGAATTTGATGTCACTGTTAAACGATGGACGACAGTTTTAGATGCATTGTTGGATGCAAAGAGCTACTCTGATAGAAGTATAGGTATACGATATTCTTGTAGAATGGCCTCTTGTGGTTCATGCGGAATGAAAATAAATGGTAAACCTCGGCTAGCTTGTTATACAAAGATATCTGAACTAAATGATAAAACAATAGTTTGCGAGCCTTTACCTAACTTTCCGAGAATAAGAGATTTGGTAACCGATTTCACACAATTCTTTTCACAACATAAAAAAATTGAACCATATGTTCATAACGAGGATGTACCAAATGAGGTCACCGAAAATGATGAATTAGTCGAGTTTAAACAGACTCCAGAAGAGGTAGACAAGTATTTACAATTCTCTTATTGTATCAAATGTGGCTTGTGTTATTCAGCTTGTCCTACAGTGGCAACTGATTCTAAATTTCCTGGACCCCAGGCGTTATCTCAGGCTTATAGATACTTGGCAGATAATAGAGATGATGGCGGCTCAAAGAGATTCAAGATAATCGATGAGCGACATGGAATTTGGAGGTGTCATTTTGCAGGATCTTGTAGCAATGTGTGTCCAAAAGGCGTTGATCCTGCGTTAGGAATCCAGCTTCTAAAAGGACATTTAATGGGAGTTTCAAAGAATGATAAAAAAATAGCTTCTGTTAGATCAAAGGACGAGTAATAGTTGAAAGTGTAATTTTAATTATTATTATTTACTTTTTGCTATCTTTTTCTTCTTCTTTTTTATGCTCTGAGGGTTTCTTACTCTCATTAACCTGTTTATTTATGGCCTCTGCCATGAAATGATTACTTACGTTTATTTTTACATCATCGATACCGTCAACTTTGAATATATTATCTCTTACATCTTGTGCAATCTTAAATCCAAATACTGCCGGACAGAAAGGGCTGGTAAGATGCAAATCTATGTTAACTTTTCCCTTGTCTATGTCTACTTTGTCTATTAACTCTAGTTCCATAATAGATACTCCTATTTCTGGATCAACTATTTTTGTAAGTTCATCAAATATTTGTCGTCTGGTTAATTGCAAATCTTGAGACATATTAATAATATATAGTTAGTTTTCCTATTTAATAATTATTTGTCAAATTTCACAATTTGAATTTAACAATTTATTAAATTAAAATAACAGAGCAAATAAAATTTTTAGATGTATCGGTCTAGGCCCGCCGGAAATTTGGATAGTAAAGCTCTATCTTATCTATCATCTATAACTGAGGATTCTGATCTATTCTATTATGATCTTTTGGGAAGTCAAGCTCATGTTGTAATGTTGTTTGAATCCGATATTTTGTCTAAAAAAGAGACAATAGAAATTCTTAAAGGAATTGATCAGTTGATGTCCAATTCCACCGCCTTAAATGAATATGCTGATTCTACGGCTGAGGATATTCATGAAATGATCGAATCAGCTGTAATTAAAATAACAACTATGAATGTAGGAGGGAAGATGCATACCGCCAGGTCAAGAAATGATCAGGTTGTATTAGATATTAGAATGAAACTTCGTGACGATCTAAATAGGATATCTTCAAGTTTACTTGGCTTGATACATTCTCTTTTATCTAGAGCAAGGGAAAATATTGAAACAATAATGCCGATGTATACTCATTTACAACAAGCTCAACTAGGTGTGTTATCACATTATTTGTTGTCTTATTGTTTTTCATTGCTGAGAAACTTTGAAAGATTTTCTGAAAACTATAATCGAATTAATGTTTCTCCCCTAGGAGCTTGTGCGATAGGCGGCAGCAGTATGGATATCGATCGGAACAAAGTGGCGTCAATGTTGGGATTTTCAGGTATTGTTTACAACAGTGTGGACGCCACTACTTCACGCGATTTTTTGGTCGAATTTTCATCTAATTCTCTTAATACCATGTTGGATCTTTGTAGAATATCTGAGGATTTTATCATATGGTCAACATCAGAATTTGGATTTATATCACTCAATGATCAGTATAGCTCATCTTCCTCAGCAATGCCACAAAAAAAGAATCCCGATCCTCTAGAGTTAATTCGCGGAAAAACTGCAATGATAGAGGGAAATCTTGTAGCAATTTCTTCAATCATAAAAGGGTTATCGTCAGGTTATAGTCGAGATTTACAAGAAATAAAACCATTATTATGGAAGACTTCGTCTACTTTAGAGGCTTCAATTGAAATTATGAGCGGCATTGTATCCACAATTTCTGTAAATCAAGATAGGATGTATACTGCTTCAGCTAAAAGTTATGCAATATCCCTTGATATTGCAGAACAATTAATCATGGAGGGAGGTATCTCTTTTAGGTTATCTCATAAAGTAATAGGTACTATTGTAGATCATGCTTCAAGGCATGGGAATGTCCCTTTAAGTTTATTGACGGTCTCTGACATTACAAATTCCCTTAAAAAAATTGAGTTTTCTCATGAAATTCTTACTCCTGAGAAGATATTGAATTTGATAAAGCTAAATACCCCAGAAAATTCGATAAAATTTCGAAAAACAAAAGGCTCACCAAAAAAAGATGAACAAAAAATAATGATTGACAATATAGAAAAAATCATTTTTGATTATGAAAAGGAGCTGGAACTACGGTCAAACAAGTTGCAACAGGGGATAGATCTATTGAATAAAAAAATAAAGCAACTGATCAATTAATCTTCATAACACTTAATAATAGATAATTCGCTAATAATAAAAAATCTTAGATTTAAATTATCCTCTGAAATTACTTTTATTGATGTCAGAAGTACAATCACAACCAAACCAACAAAATAAAGAAAACTCTCCCACAAGAGATGCGATTTATATTGGAAAGAAACCATTAATGGCATACGTAACTTCAACACTTATTCAACTAGCAAATCAACCTTCTGTAACTATCAAAGCGCGTGGTTTGAGCATTGGCAGAGCAGTAGATGTATCTCAAATAATCTTAAAACGGATGGAGAATGCCGGTTATGTTATCGGAGATATTCGGATCGGATCTGAAACAGTTCAAGCTGAAGATGGCAGAACAAGAAATGTTTCGACAATAGAAATTGAGATAAAAAGAAATTCTTAAATATCTTTGTACTAATTTTTGTTCCGTGTGCTATGGAAAAAAAAATTGCTGCAATATTTTTAGCACATATTAATCCATTAACAATTTCGCATGAGACAATTATCAAGAATCTTTTGCAAAATTACAGTGTTTATATATTTCCAGTAAGATTTCTAAAAAATAATCTGGAAGTTAATACTCGAAGTTTTCCCTTCTCATATGAAATCCGAAAACAAATGATACTTGAATCATTTGACTTTGATGACGATATTCATGTCCATGGCGATTATGCATTTCATTCGCCTTATTTACAGTATTTTCCTCCTTTTGTTTCACCTGCGTTTAAAAAACTTCGAAGCAAAATAATGATTAACATCCAGGAAAATTCATTCATAACTTATACTGGAGATAGGGCCGAGAGGATTTTGTTGTCATTATTTGGTTTTAACCCAGTCAAAGCCAATAGACAGGTTATTTCCTCTACAAATGTAAAAAACATGTTATACAATTCAGTTGTACATGAGAATGAACTATCAAATGATACTGAATATAATCAAGATGATATGAGATGGAATAATTTTGTCTCTCCAAAGGTTGTGGAGGTCATTAAAAAAAATTGGGATACCATAAGATCCTTTTCGATCTCCAAAGACGAAACCATACGTGTTATGGGAATGAAGTTTCCAAAGAATGGATTTATATAAACAATTCATTTCAAATTTAACACTTTTATAGAAGTAAAAAACTTGCAAAACTATGAACAGTAAGAATGCCGATTTTATCTGGTTTGATGGTGAGTTCAAACCGTGGGATTCAGTAACCGTGCCCATAACCACTCATGCAATACATTACGGAACCTCGGTATTTGAGGGAATAAGAGGATACTCGAATGATGAGAACCTATTTGTATTTAAACTTAAAGAGCATATGGAAAGATTAATTCAGTCTGCAGAGGTTTATTCTATAAATTCCCGATTTACACTCTCCGAAATATGTACTTCAACGGTTGAGCTCCTAAAAAAGAACAATATTAGAAAGTCTTGTTACATTAGACCATTATTATTCGTTGGATTACACGGAATAGACCTTAATGTCACCAGGAATTCTCCTTCTCACTTGGCAATCATTGCGTTTCCATTTAATAGATATTTCCCAGAAACCGGAATAAGAACATGTATTTCATCTTGGAGAAGAATAAATGAGAACTCCACTCCCCCTATGGCCAAAGCAGGGGGTAATTATATGAATTCAGTACTCGCAACTCAAGAATGTAAAAGAAACGGTTACGATGAATCAATTCTGTTAGATTACCAAGGTAACGTAAGCGAAGCTCCAGGCGAAAATATTTTTTTGGTTAGAGGAAACAAGATTTATACTCCTCCGCTCTCAGATTCGGTCTTAGAGGGAATTACAAGAGACACTGCTATAACCTTAGCAAGACATTTGGGATACGAAGTACAGGAACGATCCATAACTCGGACAGAACTATATATTGCAGATGAATTGTTTGTAACTGGTACGGCTGCAGAAATTACACCCATAATAAGTGTTGATAACCACAAGGTAGGTAGTGGACAAGTTGGCGCGATTACGAAGAAAATTTCAGACTTTTATCAAAAAGTTGTGGTATCTCAAATTTCGGATTATAGGGAATGGCTTACCCCAGTATGGTAAACATATTGCAAAACGTCTCGAAAACAGAATTATGTACGAAATCGTGGGGAATACAAAAGCTTGAATGAAAAACCAATAAGAATGGCTGTAATTGGAACAGGCGGTTGGGGAAAAAACCATGTTAGGGTTTTAAATGATTTAGGCGTATTAACTGCCATCTGTGACTCTGATGAAGATAGGTCAGAATTGCTCTCAAGAAAATATAAGGTCAATTCTTATTCCAGCTTGGAAAAATTGCTTCAAAAGGAAACAGATCTAAGCGCATGTTTAGTATGCACTCCAACTAAAACACACTTTCAAGTTGCCCAAGAAATCATGAAAAAGAAAATAAACGTATTTGTAGAAAAACCATTATCCTTTTCCTCAGTAGAATGCGAAAAACTTACTGAATTGTCTAAACTGAATAATGTCATATTGACTTCTGGATACATCGAACGATTTAATCCTGCCGTACAAGATCTGAAACAGATTATTGATGAAAACACTTACGGTGAATTATTAATGATGGAATTTCACCGTGAAAATCGTATGCCTTTACATATTAAAGATGTGGGTATAATTTATGATACATCTGTACATGATATCGATACTGCAATGTTTATTTTTAACGATAAACCAAATGTTGTTTTTGCACGCGCGGGAAAACGCTTTCATAACTCAGAGGATTTTGCTACTATTATGCTAGGCTTTCCAGACCAAAAAGTTGCAATAATCGCATCGAATTGGATTACTCCAAAAAAAGTTAGACGATTCTCTGCTGTGTGTTCTGAAGGGACTATTACGGGTGATTTTCTAACTCAGGAAATAAGAATAGATGATGAAAACAAGACTCTGATCCCAAGAAGAAATTTCAAGGAACCCCTGACACTCGAATTGGAAAACTTCATAAAGGCAGTTTCTGGAGATATTACAAAGTTTCTAGTTACACCCGAGGATGCAACGGCGGTCACGAAAATTGCAGAAGCAGCATTAATTTCTAGTAATACAGGCAATCCCGTTTATCTGTCATTTAACTAAATCGTCTAAGGAGGCGAGTGTCACCATATCTTAGTGAATGTCACTCGATCTGATTCTTTTTCCATATTGATAGGACATAATGGGCTGTTATATCTGTCGCCATGCTGCATACAAGATCGTAATTCTAAAACATTAATTCATAAGTAAATTATAAATTGAAATGTATGAAAGTTTATGTGAATAATAATGTCAGAAAACACTGATAAGATTCCTGTAATTAACTTTGTATCGCCCAAGGCCTCAATAGGCAACAATGTCAAAATTTGGCATTTTGCATATATAGGTAATGATACCGTTGTTGGAAATAACGTCATGATCGGCTCTCTTACACATGTAGACTATGGGGTAAAAATTGGTAACGACTGCAGAATAGAGGGTTCGGTTTATATTCCTCCACTTACAGAAATTGGAAACAACGTTTTCATTGGGCCTGGAACCACCTTTACTAACGATCCATATCCAATGAGCAAGAAGATGGTTGGGGTAATTGTTGAAGATGGTGCTATAATTGGAGGACGTTCTGTTATTAAACCTGGCGTAACGATAGGTAGAAACAGTGTAATTGCCATGGCTTCAGTTGTAACCAAGGACGTACCTCCAGATGTAGTGGTAATGGGACATCCGGCCCAAGTAAAATATAGTCGTTCTCATTATGAACAGAAAAAGAATAAGTGGGAGGGCATAAATCCGACTGATGACGTCGTCTGACTGTCGGTTCTTGGCCATGGATATGACTAAAATACCGCCTCTCTTATAGTCCTGCATTTAATTTCAAATACCGTACCTTTACTACGGCTCTCCCCATCCTGATTTAACATGCCAATCCAATGGACTGGTGATAACATAAAAAAAGGCATTTGTTAAACAGGCTGTTAAGATTCATCTAATTAAATTTCAATCGTATCAAACGTTGAATTAGCAGATATTACTATTATTTTATAATTTGGATGATGCTGGTTAACAATTATCTTCATTCTATCAATAATTTTAGTTTGATCTAAATTTGAACACGCAATTATAATATTATTCAATGAATTAGGAATATAATTTTCTGCATCTTGTATTTCAACCTCTGCAATGTAGTCTCTAAGCTTTGATTCTAGCAATTCCCGCAAAATTGTTTTATCTCCTCTAATTTCATGATTATCGATTGTCCAAACGATTGTTACTTTGGTTCTACTTGCTTTTATTTCTCTCATTTTTAACTGGGTTCTCGTTTCATCAACCAAACTTTTTACAAATCCCTCGATGGATTTTATTGTTCCATTTACCAAATAACTCAATGCAGCTGAACTTGAAAGAGAGTGATTGATAATTCTAAGATCAAATAGACCACTTGCTATCTCATCAAAGTAAACATGTTTCTTAGTTTCATTAAGAATTTCCTTTTTATCTTCTCTCAATCTAGCTAATCTAGAGATTTCGTTAATACATGTCAAACTTGAATATTTAGTAATCACATTTATTGCATGATTCAATTCTGCAGATACTATGCTGCCAACTTTTCTATCGATTTTGAAGTAATCATTTTTGCCCGCAAGATTCAAAATTCTGTTTGTAGATAAATCCGTGTCAGTTTGTTGGTAAGATCCAACTATTGTAGCCTCTGGACTACTATTATAAAACGTAATTGGAATATAGTAATATAGTATATCTGTTCCAACCATCAATCCAGATTGATGCTCGATAAGAGTAATTATCTCAGTATTTCCTCCAACGCCAAGAGGAACATTGACAACTATTACTGTATTTTTACTCAAATACGTAATCAATTCTTTAAATTTTTGAATAATCTCATTTTTTACTTCCTGATTAATTTTCCTTATTCTGGGTGCGAAAAAAATTACAGGCGCATTGACTATGGCTTTATCAAATGGTTCCAAGTTTAAGAGTGGCTCTTCATCAGTCAGTGAATTTATACTTGAATATTCTTTTACTATTTCAGGAGTCAGAACTATACCCAGTCTGGAATTCTCATCAATAATTATAACTTTAGACTGTTCTTGTATTATTTTTTTTGCAATTTCATAACCCTCAGTACTTAATCCATAAATTACGATATAACCATCCTTTGGAGTTTCTTTGCGTATTTCGATTTTCTCTTTATCGTTGAGAATATTATTAAAGTAGTCTATTGGTACTTTTTCGGAATATATTGACTTTTCACCTTCATCAGGTGCCTTTTCTGAAATCCTCTGCTCCCCCAATAACTTACTTTTCCCTTTGTTTATTTAGTTTTGGATTTATTGATTTTTACTGCAATTTCGATAGATCAATTGAAATGTCAAAACGAAAGAATTTTTTAACATCCCAGAAATACTCATAAATGTGAAGATTTGGTTTGACATTTTAACTCCTAAACAAATAATGTTTTTCAGTCCAGCTATTGCAATTTTACAAAAGGATGGTCATGATATCCTTGGTACATCTAGATACTATAGAGAGGCAAACGAATTATCTAAACTAAAGGAGTTACATCTCTTAAAGGTGGGCAGTCATGGAGGATCGAATCTATACGACAAACTCTTTCAAAGCTCAAAGCGAATAGTTGAATTGACAAAGATCATTTCAAAATTTTCACCTGAGTTGGTAGTTAGTTTCTCATCACCCGAGGCCGCTCGTGTTGCATTTGGCTTAGGAATCAAACATATCGGATTTAATGATTCGCCACATGCCGAAGCAGTCGCAAAACTGACAATTCCATTGTTGTCAACTTTGTTTTCGCCGTCTGCAATACCTTTATCGGCTTGGAGAAAATACGGAATGTCATCAAAAAATATAATCCGCTATAATGGCCTTGATCCAATAGCATGGCTAAGCCAAAAATATGAGATCAATACGGATAAATTGTATTCTTCTCACTTCACTCAAAGTTTCTTTGCAAGTTTAGGGATTGTGGAGAAAAGAAAATCTATACTTGTACGGTTAGAAGAATCGAAGGCTGCTTATATATCAAATAAGAATTTAAGAATTCAACCTTTATCTTTTGTAGATCATGTGGTTAATTCTTTTGGTTTAAAACATAATGTCATAATTCTTTGCAGGTATCCAGACCAAATCAGGGCAATGTCAAAGAGATTTGCAAACAAGGCCATAGTACTAAAACAAGTTGTAGATGGGGTGAAGTTATTAAAACAAGTGGATGTGTTTATTGGGGCTGGTGGTACAATGACTGCCGAATCTGCATTATTGGGAAAGCCAACAATATCTATAGCTCCCATCCAGTTCTATATTGATGATTATCTAAAGAAAATTGGACTAGTCCAACAAGTATTTACTCCCAATCAACTTGATAAATTGATAAATTCATTTCTGTTTGATCGTAAGAAGTGTAAAGATGTTAGGAATAATGCAAAAAAAATGATGAAGGAAATGGAGAATCCGATTGAAAAACTGACTGCTTACATCTCTACCCTGAATAAGAAATAGATTCGTAAAATTAATAACATCCGTACATACAATATAGAACTGCCCGGAAGCCCGGTAGTATTTTATTAATGCCGAGTGTAGTGGCCAAGCATAGAGGCCTTTGGAGCCTTTGACCCCAGTTCGAATCTGGGCCGGGCTACTTGAGATATTTTGATACTTAGCTTAGGATTTGTGTAATTATTATTACTAACAGAATCATTATTTACAATAATTTCAGAATCACTGAATTTAGCAATATGGTCGATGACCTGATCATTATTAAAAACTGTATACAGTTTCTCATTAACTGTATACACTCTTTGATTAGAGTCAAAGTAAAGCTCACAATCTGAACAAAAGTATCCTATTTTCGTAAGTCTGCCTTTAGAGGTAGTTCTAATATATGAAGAGTTTAATCCCTTATGACAAAATTGACACTTAGTCAACTAAATAATAAATCTCATAGTGCTATTTGATCTTTTTGTGTTTGAGTTCAGGAAATAGAATACCAGTGAACTTTCACCATGGTAATTAACCACTAGAAAATCTAAAGAATGCTTAATAATTCCTATTGGGTTCCCTTTTTGTGAAATTTATTTTTTCTTTCGTGGGTATGCCAGTTGTATTCATAATAATGGCATTTGTCCAAATGAACTATTCCCATGTTGATATAGTATTTGCTCAATCTGGTAATTCTATAGGTCAAGAAGGTAATGGAGATAATGAAGCCAATCAATCCGAGAATAATTCTCAAGATACAAACCAGGAAAGTATGTGTGTTTCTGGAGAAAGTACATCTTTAAGTTGTAATAATTTATCATCTGAAAGCATAGGTGCTTCTGTTCCTGGAGTAGAAGGACCACAGGGTCCTCAAGGAGAAAGAGGACCACCTGGGCCAAAAGGAGAGAAAGGGGATACCGGTGCAACTGGACCGATGGGACCGGAGGGTGAACCTGGACCGCAAGGCCTGCAAGGGGAACCAGGTCCACAGGGACCCTTAGGTAGGACCGGTCCACAGGGGCCGCAGGGAGAGCAGGGGCCGCAGGGAGAGATTGGCCCTCAAAATATACTTAACAGAATTTATTTTGGACCTCCGGTGACTGATGCGGTGGGACCTTCCTTTCTGGCGATATCGGAGTGTAATGAAGGAGACAGTGTAATATCTGGAGTATCTGATCATCGAACTGTTTTTTTTGGTAGGGTCGGAGTCGGATTCAATATGCTTAGCTTTTACACTTCAGGGCCCACGAGTGACGGAAGTTCTTGGTTTGTAGAGGCATTACCTTTGGATCCTGGAGTTCCAGGTGATAGTCCAAATTTCGAAGTAACAGCTCAAGCATACTGCTTCGATAACAGTCCATAACCTTTTTTTTTAAGAACATACTTCCAATATCCAATACTGTGCGCTTTAACAATTGATTGAAACTATTAAATCATGTCTCATTTTTTATTCCAACCATACTCCATTGATGAGTACAAGTTTTATCCGATTCCTATCGATATTAATTTAGGAGTAATAAAAATTCCAACCAAAGAGATTCTTTATGATGATACAATAAATAATACAGAATCTATTATTGTAGGAACAGATAGAAACGAAGTTTTAAACAGAATTCAAACAGCATTTGCTCGAGAATTCGAACTATATGGCAAACTAAAGGAATCGGATATATCATATACGGATTATGATACTAAACAAGCTTGGACTAGGATTAGAAGGCATATTAGGAATAAATCTCATTGAACTAAACTTTTTTCGTGCCTCTTTTATCTCTTCAATGTAGTCATATATATAATATCTAATAGTATCAATCGCTTTAAGCGAAAGTTGAGTTTCATCTAGTAACTTTCTCTTTATCGCTTCATTTAACTCCTCTAATGCAGTAGGGTAGACAAGTCTAACGCTAAGCTCTCCTCCAATGAATTCAATGTCCAAATGTTCTTTGGTGCCGATAATTTGAGAAACACCTCTGCTTCTAAGAAATCCGTTGATTCGAAGTCTAAATTGTTTATCAGAATCTATAATTATTACATCTTCTTCTAGCTTTGACATTTAATTTATCCCTCCCTCTTTGTAGTTGTTAATTAATTTACTAATTACCGAATTAAATGAATCACCAGTTTGTCCTAATCTCTTTAATGCGGTGTAGTTATCAGAGTCAATCAGAATTTGTTTGTAACGCTTGTTACTATTAAACATAACAAATGTATAACATTGATTATATTTAAGTATTACCTACAGTTAGTAATATAACGAGTACATAAGTAGATATAGCATCGTGATTTCTTATTATATTATTGGATGGAGTTAGTTTAACTCTGTATTTCTTTTTCGAACAATTAGTGTTAAGAAAATTTCTCCTCGAGTCCGCCGAAATCTGTTCAGACATATTTTAAGAATAGTGATTCTATATTAGGTATGAACAAAACTTTCAATTATTCTATAACTTTAAGAATTTAGGAAAGCTAGAACTCTTAAGAAAACCTTAAGTAATTTGTAAGAAAGGATTATTCAATGAAATTAAGCTCAAATTTTCAAATTAATACAAAAGCAATTATCGTTATGGCCATTTACGGAATTGTCCTTTCCACGGTTTATACCACATCAATATCTAATGTATATGCGGCTCCTAAGAACCCTAACTGGGATAATAGTAAGTGCAACCGGGTCCTTGATGGGGTTGAATGTTGCTGGAGGGAAAAAGTCCCAGGTCAAATATTGGGAAAAGAAGTATGTCAAACCTGTGACGGTGATGGCAAAAATTGTGGAGATGTAGAAACTCAAGTGGAGGAATTAGAAAAAAATGATTGCTCTACTAGACCCCAACTATCATGCCCTCAAGGAGATATACCACAGTTTGAACAAGAGTCACCTTTTGTAAATCCCTCTAATGTCAAAGATTTAGAAGAATTACCACAATCAAACACGGATCTTAGTTCCATAGTAGGAGATGAAAATACAAAGCAATCCATTAATGAAGATAGTAACAGTGACTTTACAGAATTGTCTAGTCACGACGACAATAGTGATGATTCACAGAATCAATCCTCTCAAGATTAGGTGATGAATTAAAAGTAGAGGATGTGAATAATTATTATAAGGCTCCCTTTGACTATCGTCGGTAACATGATAGGATGATGCAGACTAAACTATTATTGTCTCACGAACTTGATTTGTAGATTTAGGCTACCAAAATCTTATCAAGGTCAGGAGTAGTTTTTCTTAACATAACAATATTTAGCGATTCTTTTTGAAGGAAAGAAAAAAACAGACATCTACCGCCTGTATGAGACACAATTTGATCCTTTAGAATTTTTGGATAGACTTGTGGAAGTGTTAAGAAAATTTACCCCCGAGTCGACTAAATGTTTTTAATGTATTTGAGATCAGGGTTTTGGTGTAACAAACCCTTTTTTATCCATTACTTCTATTCTGGTTAAAGCTATGATTTTCTTTGATGTTATCTACCGAACCTTTCAAACCAACTGCACGTCAACCAGATGGGAACACTTACGAATGTGGACTAATATTACAAATGCAGTTATTACTCTGCTTGCCATTTTTTCCCAGGTAAATATTAAATAAAAAATAGAATTGAATTAACTAAATAGAAAAATATGTTGTTCTGTGAAATGTAATAGCCAAATTAACCGCTAAATAGTTTATAACTTATTAAATTCTTGATTAGTATAAATAGAATTGAGATTTCACAATTCAGGACTAAAATTTTCATTGGTGCTCATGATTCCGGCAGTTACTTTGACTTCTGTTTTAATGAATAACGAAACTGTTGCAAGGGTCATTGAGTTTAAGGATATGACAGGAGAGATGTATCCTGCAATTCCTTATAATTCAACGATAAATATAGATACCGATATTACTAAATTTCCTGATTTAGTGGTTGGAGATATTATAGCTTTTGAAACTCCATCTATAAGCGATGGAAATAAAACTATGATTCATAGGATCTCAGCCATTATTGAACAAGGTAATAGTCTCATAGGGGAAGTAGTTTTATGCGGTAACATTAATGTAGATAAAGTAATAATGGAAAGAACTATCTTGACTAAAGGTGATGACAATAGTTGTTCCTTACCTGGATTTGATTTTCCGATAACAGATAAAGAATATGTAGGAATAGTTGTATCAGTTACAACTACCAGGAATATGTAATAAAATTGCTATTACTAAATTCCATGGTTAAATGCCGATTGTAAGATAATTTTTATGTCTTATATGGAGACACCACTTCTTTTAGTTTGATCCTGCGAATTTTGATAAATGTTAAATTACTGGCAATTATTGCCATTATCATTATTTCTGGGTTGGTAAGTATCTCAATAATACAACAATAATTACACTTTTTCTACAAGCGTGATGTAAAATATTTGAATCGTATGCCAATAACCAAAAATAACGTCACCTTTTTAATTATGTTTTAACAATAGAGAGTATAGAATGAAAACCCTCCAGATAGCCACCTTTGGTGATGATGATCAAGACGGTATTGCATTAGGGATTAGGAACTTTCCAATTCATCAGCTTATACTCATATGTTATTCAAGTGACGAGGCTAAAGCAAATGAATATTCAAAAAAAATGGAA
>DATELO010000068.1:0-5201 GCA_035276505.1 Candidatus Nitrosocosmicus sp. | reverse complement strand
AGGATTGACGGTCCTTGGAAAATAATATAACAAACCATCTCCAGAATTTTTTATAACTCTTCCATTATGAGTTCTAATTATGTCAGACATAGTATTTAGAAATATAGAATAGTATCTTTGAATCATGTCAGAGCGCAGCATTTCATTTGTATTTTTTGTCGAATCAACTATGTCAACAAAGCATATGCAATATTTGTAAGTACAATTGATGAAAGTGATTTGTTTTGCATCTACAATAGTTGTAGTCGAATTATTTATTGGTCCTTCATTTTTTTTGATTATATTGTTATAATAAATAGGAGATTCAAAGTTAGGCGGATTCATTTACTATTGACCTCCAAGAATAAAATATTTAGTAGTGGAATAAATTTTCAAAAGCTTTATTTTATTTGTGTGTTGTACGCTTATTGATGAGTATAAATAACTCATTACCTTTTGCAATTTTGGCATTGTATCGCACAATATCGTGATATTGTTTGACATTGGCAATACTACACAATTAACATATATAACTCTTTCGAATATTTCTTTAACAATTCCATATAATCTCAAATAATTAAAAATAATTATTGATTTCTAGAGAATCCAAAAATGAAAAAAAGTAGCACTATTCAGCATTCAGTGAATAAAATAACTATTTTGTATTTTAAATCCAATTTTTTATTTAGGTGGTCTAACGAATATTGAATTATCTTTTAAATTGAGAGAGCTTATAAAAAAGATGACAAGCCCATGATAGGAAATTTAAAACAGTTACTTGGATCCTATTTTTACTTTATAGTAATGGATAGATATTTTGTTACACAGGACTCTAATTTTTTAAATAAATTAGATTTCAATTAATTGAACTAATTCGGATCTTGTACACTCGATGATGAACAATCATAATTCTAAATCTAATACTAGGATGTTCAAATACATCGATGTCCAAAAAATTGGAGGATTTCAATTATTTGACATATTATCAAGATGTATTTCTGTGATTTCCATTAATGCATCCTCTATATCGTCATCAACCGGGATTCCCATTTCTGTACTTAATGATTCAATTGCTTTATCCCAATTTTCACCGCCATTTTCATCCCCATCATCTTTATCTTGTTGTAATGCTTGAGCCAGTTTTTCAACTGCAGAATTGCTAGATTGAGTTGAATTTACGGGTGTTTGAATTTCATTTAGAGGCAGAGTACTAGCATAAGAGCCTGCGACTGAAAAATTTCCAAGTATCGCAAGCATTAGGGTAGCACAAATTATAGAAAAAGAAAACTTTAATTTTTGCATGCACCTAGACTTTCGTTTTGCGTTTATAAAGCTAAATAGTGAATAAAGTTTTACACCTAGTGAAACAAGTTAGATTTCCTAGTCTCGATTTTCTATTTTCTCCGCTTTTCACCGGATTTCAAAGCGCCATGCACTAAACCGTTTATCTGGCGACCATTCATTGGCTAACTTAGTAAAATTGTTTTTTATCGTACTTCAGTCTTTTATTATTCCCCTATCTTTTTAGAGTAAGATTAAATGCTAATTGCAAATTAGGATGAACCTTTGCATGCACAATTTCCATTATTTTCATAGGAGATGCAACAGCTGTAACTTCTCTTTGTAATTCATACAAAGATTTTGCCAATGCACTTGGAGTCGTATGGTTACTTACTGGACCAACTTCATTGCCTATGAGGTCGCTTTCAAATATTTCGACCATGCGGTCAGAAGTTTCTTTCGCGTTGTAATAATTCGCCTCGCCATCAAACTCTGAGTCTTTCATCAAACCGGAAGAATGATTGAGAGAATGAGTTAAGTTTCGTCCCATCGAATCTGTTGTGGTGTGATTTCCGGTTTTTGAAAAATCCATACTCAGCATTACGTTGGATGGAACATTGAATGCTGCACCGTATTTCCGTAATACTTCATCTGCCAAATTGGCGATAACTGTTGCTATAATAGTGTTATTATAAAACTTATCACTGTCCACAACAAATGAATCTTCGCTGATAGTAATATCATCATATATGTCAATGATATTGTTGATGGATTCTATTGAATTGGTATGGTTTGAATCAGCTGAAGAAAGACTATGGTTAATCAGCCGTGTTTCAATCAATATTTGATTAATTTGGGTCAAAAATGTAGAATCATCATCAGTATCGAAATTATGAGCTTCGATAGTCTTTAAATTAATGCCACTTGGCAGAGATGCAAATAGTAAAAAAGCGAAACTTATACTAACTATTGGCAATTTGTGGATATTTAGTATAATGCTGAAGTTCATTTTCATTTTAAACATTACTTTAGGTTTTTTAAAAAGAATATTGAAAATGAAGTGTTTTATTTATTACGATGGTTTAAAAACAACTATTCGAGTGTTGCCGGTATCTGCTACATATACTGTCCCAGAATCCTTGTCTACTCCTACACCTTCGGGATCTAGTAATTGTCCTTCGCCAGCATCTGATCCGCCAAACTGTGTAATATATTGACCATCCGTGGTAAACACTTGTACTCTATTATTGTTTTTATCGGTAACATAAATGTTATCGTTACTATCTATCGAGAGACCCGAGGGTCCTTGGAACTCACCATTGGCAACTCCTTTTGTTCCCCATTGAGATAAATATGTACCATTGTTATCAAACTTTTGAATTCTATCGTTACCATAATCGGCTATATAGACATTGCCGAGAGAATCAACTATGGAACTTTCTGGATTTGAGAGCTGACCATCACCTTCACCTTCGGAACCCCATCTATAAAGAAATTCACCTTCTGTAGAAAATACTTGTACACTAGGGTGATCTCTGTCCGTTACAAACAATTTACCAGTGGCATCGTTTGCTGGAACATGTGGGTGCAAGAACTGACCATTACCTTCACCTTCGGAACCCCATTTTGCCAAAAAAGTGCCATTGTTATCAAATTTCTGTATCCTGTAATTAAACTGGTCTGCTACATAGATTTTACCATCTGAATCCATTGAGAGTGCTGATGCTTTGTGAAATTGACCATCACCTTCACCGCCCTCTCCAAATTTGGTGATGAAATTACCTTCCGGATCAAAGATTTGAATTCTATGATTTGCATAGTCCGGTACAAATACCTTGCCGTCAAAAAAATCAACATCATTTTGACCATCGAATTGACCATCTCCTTCTCCAGATGAACCCCAACTTGTATAATAAGTAAAATTAAGATTCTGTGCCAATGCCTTATTTGGATTGGCATATTCTAACCCTATGAATAATGTCATAAAGATTGACGCTAAAATAATAATACTCTTGTCTATTTTCACTAATCAAAAGTAGAATTCAATTTATTTAAGTATTTGAAGCATGCAGATTGATATAATTAAATTATGTGATTTTAGTAGATAGAAAATTGTATTAAAAGAGACATAATAATTTAATTATGATTTGTCAAATAACTAATCGAGTTATCTAAAAACAATCCGGACTACTTTTCTAGTAATGACTAACACTAAACAATGCACAAAGTTCCACCCATAACTATTTTATTTTGTATTAGTAGAAATGGTCGATGCCCACCACAGATGAAGCCAATATATCATAGGCCCAAATCATGCAAATAGAATCAAAAAGTCAAGATGTGGTTTCTACCTTTAACGGTTGCTGTAACAAAATTTTGCTCAATGAAAATCAGTTAGCGAAATTAATCTTAGTCCCATTTTTTGATTTTAATTAAATATTAATTAGTCCTTAGAGTAAATACTAGCTAATTGATTAAATTATTAGCTTTCGTAGCTGCAGTCTTTTTTATATCCAGTGCTGTATCAGTGGGAGGTTTTTCACAGATAAATTTAGAGTCATTCGGTCAATCCAATATAACTAGCGAAACCAAAAGAGAGTCTCAGAATTCAAATCAAGTCGACTCAGATATGGCCACTATAAACGTGACAAAAACAGTTCGCTGTGACTCATCATTGGGCATCCCTTCTGACGATTCAGTTTGCCAGTTTGTTTTGACAAATGTGGAATCGGGACAATTTAGTTTAGGGGTCTCCGGCAACACATCTGACTCAACTAGCTTCCGAGGTTCATCTAACGGTACAATAATTTCAGTATCTCCGGGTAACTATACAGTGACCGAGAATCAATACGATACGATGGATCTAGAAAATCAACTGGGAGAGAATGCTATAGTATCTGTAATTACGGAGACAAATGGTGATTGTATTGGTCAATTCAATCAAGTAGACTCATTCCAAGAAGCTACTGGTATAGTTGAGGCAGGTCAAAACCATTCTTGTGAAATCATAAATACTCTTAGTGTCAACCAAGGATCTTCTCCTGAAGAACCATAAACTTTTTTTTCAAATACCAAAAATAAACACTTTTGTAATGACATTCATTTTTATGCTTTTTCGCTAACTAAATAAGGAATATTTGTACTGAGTCAGCAAGAAAGCTCCTCAACTAGAGTTTTTTTGTTTTAAATTAATCTTTTGTCTTTCTATTTCGATTCCAGCAGGAGATAGTATACTTATACAGCTATACAATCAACATGTAAAAAAAGCGAACAACTGATGAAGTGCAAGGAGATCTTGAATCTTAGAAGGTATCTCCTGACACCTATTTTCTCATTTTTCGATCAATTACCCAATTATTGATCCAAATCAAGAATATTATATAAATTATAGGTATTGCACACTAACAAATATTCATGATAATTTACAATCTTAACTTAAAGACGTCGATTTGGTATAGAAGATAGTTTTGCATTTAGATTACCAAAATTTTTTATATGATCTTCTACTAGTGATTGGTCTCAATAATCATTATTAAATATGTTATGTTATTTTATGATATACTTCAGTAATATAACTTTCCAACCTACGAAACAAGTTCTTTTGTGGATTATGATAAGCAGTCTTATTACTGTAATTATTTTCAACGAAACTGCAGTTGATGGTAACATTTTACCTGCGCTCGAGATTAACTGTTTGAACACAGATTCTCGAAAAAACTTAGAGCACTACGTTCAATACGTTGCGTATTTACTAATAACAGGGAACAGTCGAGAAATCTATGACTGGAATGTAGAACAAGGGCTCTGTATAGAACAATCTGCATTGGAAAATCAACCATTTACTTTTTTGCCAAGCTCAATTTACGATTTCAAGGAAATTTATCAGGTACAAATATCTTCACTGATAGTTTTTGAAAATATTGACTTTATTTACAAACCCT
>DATELO010000067.1:0-2363 GCA_035276505.1 Candidatus Nitrosocosmicus sp. | reverse complement strand
TTTTTATTGGAAAGCGAATAATAAAAAAAGACCTCCTTGATCCAACGGAGAAAGGTGTATACGTTTATAGTGCAAATGTTTTTCAGCCTATTGGTTCAATTAGCAATGGAAACATCAAAGATTTTACTTATCCTTCGATTTTATGGGGTATAGATGGAAATTTTGATATGAGATACATCCCAGAGGGAATTCATTTTGCAACAACAGATCATTGTGGAACTATTCAAATACTCAATAAAGATATTGTTCCAGAATACTTGTTATATGCACTAATTGAGAGAAAAATAGAGGAAAGTTTCGATAGATCATTTAGAGCCTCCCTATCAAATATGAAGCAATTCATTGTTAGAATTCCGGTGATAGAGGATGGATCTTTCGACGTTGAGCGACAGAAAAATATCGCTGAAAGATTTGTGAAGTTAGAACTTAAGAAAAAAAAGATAAATGAAATAAGATCGCAGTTAAATAAAGTTCTTGATCATTACTCATAATGGTCTATAGCATTTTTGATTTCCCATTATATTATTCAGGAATCAAGATTAATGAGTTGATATTTCGACTGTGTGTATCCAAAACCCATTGCCTAAAAGAAAACAGAAATAAAGGTAAATAAAATACTAAAAAGATAGTTCTTTTTACTAGTAAAACGTATCACTTATAGTATATAAACCCTATATATAAACTAGTCACAAATCGTGATGAGTCTGAACTCAACTTCTTGTACAGAACAATAAAAGTCGTTACTGTAATAAAGACTTTATTTATTTAGATATACTAAAGATATGGAATTTTGTATAGAAACTGTTTCAGATTGTGGTGGTAACGTCTTACTTGTCGCAAAAATTCTATTAAATGAATAGATATTATTTCTTGTCTTCAGTTTAGAGATATGAGTGTAGGCGAGTTATGCTTTTTTATTTTGCAGTAACATGGGAAAGCTTGGTTTATTGATAGTATATGAATAAAGAATTTTATTGTTAAAATTGGTTGATTTTCATTTTTTAATTATCCATTTTTGTTCGTTGATCTGCTTTGACTTTATTCTATAAGCTTCATTTAAAGCGACTCGAGGATATTCCTGAAGTTCAAATCTTACAACGACGACCTTCTTCTTACCTTTCTTTTTTTTGAGTATACTCGAAATAAACCGAAAGAATCTTCGAAGGTAATATGGAATGTCTCACCATCTATCCCTAAAGATTTTGAATCCTGTGCAAAATGCCACATTGTTACTATCCATGTCCCAAAAGGAGGTATTGATATTCTATTATCACCGCTTAGTGAATCTAAATTGCAACTTCCACTGGTAGTATCATTGCAATGATAATAATGATCATAATACTTGTCGACTTCATACTGCAATCTATATTCAATTCGGGATAAACCTCGCGTGAGTATATACAATCCATCGATACCAAATATTATTGGATTATCAGAACACGCGATAGTAACTAAAACCGTACCTTTATTACTAATTGTTGTTTTTATTAGTATCCCTCCTATAAAAATATCTTTAAGCACCATGTTTTTATTTTGATTTGTATCAACATAGTAAATCAAATCACTTTTGTTTATTAGTAATATCTCAGCTAATTTATCAGAATGAAACTTTAATCGTATATTATGAATAGCTGGATTATCTAATTCATGAATACGAAAGATTTTCATATATTTTTGTACTACATTATTAGAAGCTACTCCCGTATGGTCAGATGTAACTTTTTTCTTCTCAAAATTAAATCCAACAACGGTATGAAGTACTGGTGAAGATCTGCCTATACGTTCAATTTTACCTTCCTTCCTCAATTGGCTGAAAATATTTCTAATAGTTCCATTTTTGTAGGTGTGTACTTGCCCATCTATTTCAAACATTGTAAGATCTGCATAAGTAAAAGGTCTTTGTTCTAGTACTACTATTTGTCTCATTCTTTTGTGGATTATTTTTTTACCATTCACATTACGTCGCCACATTGTCATTGTCACTAATTATGATTTTGTTTGAAAATAACATCTCTACATCATAGAACACAAAATATTTGGGTCCTGATGTATTTTTGATATCTCTAAGTTTTGATATTTTGTTACTGTCAATAGACTCATTACTACTAATTTCACAGGATATGTATGGTCTTAATCTATTACCCATCATTTCAATTCTTCTCAAAAATATGTTTACAATCCTCGCAGATGTGTATGGTGACAATTCCAAATTCACCTGCACTTAGTTTAACTTCCTCTGTTGCTAAATTATTGCAGTCGAAGCTGTTGCATATCTCTTTATAGGCTCCTTCTTTTGGTTTATTTACGGTTGTTAAATCCAGTCGGTCTGACAATTTTTTATAACCTCCCAGATCTGTTTGACT
>DATELO010000066.1:0-15725 GCA_035276505.1 Candidatus Nitrosocosmicus sp. | reverse complement strand
GAAACAAATTAAGAGATGGATTGAAGATGGGATTATTTCATGGAATGTATTGTCTTGGATGTTGTTGGCCCTATTTTTTAATTATGATTGCACTAGGCTGGATGAATCTTTTATGGATGGGTTTGTTTGCAGCCATCATTTTTATAGAAAAAATTTGGTCAAAAGGAATCTGGATGGCAAGGGGAGTTGGAATCCTGTTCATACTAATAGGATTACTTACAATAACGGGGGTGATATCAGTAGTAACAGAAGGAAATGAGATGGCAAGTATTAGCAACAACATGACCGCAATGGATATGAATTACCCTGGCCAGGACAGCGAAATAAAGGATATGAAACATAGTATGAACATGAAATATAGGTTATAAATTTTGACAAAATATAGTTTCTTAATCTAAATTTTTTTTATATTTTTTATTTAATTCTATAAATATTAAAGGTAAGCAAGATAATCTTAAATTTTAGCAACTGTAATAACTTGCATGACAGCTAACATTCCGCCTTGGAAAGCCTCAGGAGATTGGTTTGATGTATGTAAATGTAAGATTCCATGTCCATGTGAATTTGCACAAGAACCTACATTTGGGGATTGTGAAGGTGTTTTAGCATATCATATCAACAAAGGAAATTATGGGGATTTAACATTAGACGGATTGAATGCATTAGCTATTGGGGCCTTTGAAGGAAATATTTGGGCAGGAAAGACAAAAGTAAATCTGGGACTCTTTTTTGATGAGCGCGCTGATGAAAAACAAAGAGAGGCACTTCAAATGATTTTTAGCGGTAGAGCAGGAGGATTTATGGCAGAATTTGCCAAGTTGGTAGGGGAAATTAAGGGAATTGATTTTGTCCCCATAAGATTTGAAATTTCTAAAGATTTGAGTAATTGGAGTGCCGAGATTCCCGGAAAAGTTCTTGCAAAAGCAGTAGCATTAGGAGGCCCAATGACTCCACCTGGAAAAAGAGTCCAAACAATAAATCCGCCCGGAAGTGAAGTTGGTCCAGGTGCAGTTGCTACGTGGGGCACGGCTGTAAAGGACGAAGTAGATACAATGAGTTTCAAGTGGCAGAGAGAGGGCAGGTCTAGCAAGCATATCCCATTTAACTGGGAGGGTCCATAATTGACTATTACTAAAAAATTACATGTAATGGATTCCTGTCCAAATTATTCTCATGGTTGTTCTATATTGTAATACTAAAATAAAATAAAACTGGAAATGAATTTTTTAGAAAAAAATAGAAAGAATAATCAGCTTTTCCTTATTATTATTATTATTATTTCTGGATTCTATATCATTGGCAATTATGAATTATTTGTTACTGTTAATGGTCATACATACCCTATTGCTTATAAACCTCAGCCCAATCAAATCATAAATTCGACTATAACAATACCTGATGAAGTATCTATTACTTTTAACGAGCGGCCTGAATTAGTGGCTAGTACTATTAAAGTCTCAGATTTTAATAACTCAAGAATAGACAATAATGATCTTAACTTAGGAAATTCTGAAAAAGAACTTACGGTATCTTTGAATAAATCCAGATTGATATCGGGTGATTATTTTGTGGAGTGGTTCGTCCTTTCTAAGGATGACGGTTTGATTACTAAAGGCTTATATTCTTTCTCCTATGTCCCCTCTACATAAGCCAATTAGATGTAAAGCTGTTTTAATATTCACTACTAATTGAATATACTGTCTGAATTTGCATCTCATAAGTTAAACTATTATTTAAGGGGGTCAATTAGTATATCTCATGTTTTCATGTAGAAAGCAAAATTATTTACTACCTGTAATTTGTTTATTAACAATATTCTCAACTCTTTCAATATTTGCTGTAGGCTCTGAAAGATTATCCTACTCACAGGTTTTAGAAGGTGATAGTGATGCTAACATTACTTTTGATATTCAAAATATAAGCGACAATATCCGAGATTCTGTCTATCCTCAAACTGAATCATCAGAAAATAAGGTATTTGTTGTGTGGCAGGACAATCTGTTTGGTGAAAATCGAATGAATTATGACATATTGCTGAAAACAAGTAACGATGGTGGCCAAACATTTGGTGACGTAGTAAATCTTTCAAACAATACTGGATTTTCTGAACACCCTCAAATGGCAGTAAACGGAAACAATGTTTACATCGTTTGGGCAGACAACACCTCACTCAATCGAGATATTTATTTTATCTCAAGTAACGATGGTGGCCAAACATTTGGTGACGTAGTAAATCTTTCAAACAATACAGCTGATTCATATAATCAAGAGATTTCTGTATCAGGTAACAATGTATACATTGTATGGCAAGATGCTCAAAAATTTACACAAGGTAATAGTAGTATTTCATTTATCTCAAGTAACGATGGTGGCCAAACATTTGGTGACGTAGTAAATCTTTCAAACAATGCAGGAAAAACTTCTTTTCCAAAGATTTCCTCCTCTCAAGAAAATGTCTATGTAGCCTGGAATATTGATAGCGATGATAGATCAATCGTAGGAGCAAACAACATAGAGGAGGGTGGAATCTTTTTTGTTAAATCTCATGACAACGGCAGTAGTTTTGACGAAGAAATGCGTTTAAACACTGTTGAAAAGCCTGGTGAGTTGCAAATAGACGCCAGCGATAATAACGTATACATTATTTGGGGCTCTCCTGATCCATCAACAACCCATCATAATTCCACTCAAACGACAATATCAAATGAAAATATTAATAGCAACAATTTAACAGGAGATGGTATCTATTTTACTAAAAGCATAGATGATGGCAACAGTTTTACAAAGCCCTCCTTTATACAAGGTGAATTTCTAAATCCTCTTAATGTCGACATAATTCACCAATCTAATAAGTTAATTGTTGCAATACAAGCTACTCCACTCAATAATACTATCGAAGGAAATCAGGATATATTTCTCATGGGAAGTCAGGATATGGGAGACTCATTTCTTAGTGAATCCGTCAACATAAGTAATAATGCTGGAATTTCCGAATGTCCTTCAATGACGGTATTATCTGCTGAAAACAAACTATTTGTCATTTGGCAAGATAGATCCCCCGGCAATAATGAAGCTCTATCAACAAAAATAAATTTGTAAATTGCAACAAATGCAATAATCTTCTAACTATATAATATACAAGATAAAATAGTAAAGAAGACATCAATCTTTCCTTTATTTTTTAGGTTTATACCTTCCTAGTAGTAATGAGTTTGTAACCACCGTTACTGAACTCATAGCCATTGCTACACCTGCAAGAATCGGAAGCCACCCAAATACTGAAAGCCCAAAAAAAGGAACAAGCACACCAGCAGCTACTGGGATTAATCCAGTATTATAAGCAAAGGCCCAAAACAAGTTTTGTTTTATTTTTAAAACCGTTTTCTTTCCTAGATCTAGCGCAGTTATTACATCGCGGATATCATTCTTAACTAAGATTATGCCACCAGTTTCTTTGGCAACATCAGTTCCAGAACCAATTGCAATTCCCAAATCAGCTCTAGCTAAAGCAGGTGCATCATTAATCCCATCTCCAACCATTGCAACAATTTTATTTTCCTTTGTCTTCAAATCGCCTACAATCTCTTCTTTTTGATGTGGCAATACCTGTGCTATTACTCTCTCTATTCCAATTTTAGAGGAAACGGCCTTGGCAGTTATTTTATTATCTCCTGTGAGCATTATTGGTTCGATTCCTCGATTTTTTAATATCTCTATCACTTCCTTTGCTCCCATTTTGATAGTATCAGCTATTGCAATTATTCCAGACAAGCGTTTATTTATCGAAACTAATACGGCTGTTTTACCCTCTTGTTCCAGCTGTGAAAGCCTTGTTTCTACGCCATCATCAATAGATATCTTATTGTCATACATCATTTTTCTATTTCCTATCATTATCTCTTGGTTTGAGTATATAGCTCGAAGGCCATGTCCTGCTACTGCTTCAAATGAATCCGGAGAGACTATCACTTCCAATCCTTCTTTTTTTGCTTTAGATATAACAGCCTGAGCTAACGGATGTTCAGACCCTGATTCTGCTATAGATGCTAATCTTAACAATTCAAGCTTATCTGTCTGATCAAGTGTTACGATATCGGTAACAGAAGGTTTTCCCTCTGTTAATGTTCCAGTTTTATCAAATACTATTGTATTAACTTTGCTTGCTATCTCGATATGTTCACCGCCTTTAAACAAAATCCCATTTTCAGCACCCTTTCCAGCGCCCATCATCAAAGCTGCAGGAGTTGCTAATCCCAGTGCGCATGGGCATGCAATAATCATTACAGACACAAAGGCCAATATAGAGTAAGTTAGTCCCGCATTTCCTATAAAATACCATCCAAGAAAAACTCCGATTGCTATGATTATGATGGCAGGAACAAAATACTTGGCAACTTGGTCAACCATTTTTTCTAACTTTGCTTTCCCTGTTTTAGCCTCCTCCACCAAAGTGATTATTTGGGACAAGACTGTATCCTGGCCAATTTTAGTTGCTCTTACTTTTAGTAAGCCGTTTTTGTTAATTGTAGCTCCTATTACCTCATCTCCCTTGACTTTATCTACAGGTATACTTTCACCCGTTATTGCAGATTCATCTATGGAAGAAGAACCGTCAACTATTGTTCCGTCAGTAGGAACTCTTTCACCAGGTCTTATAACCATTAGATCTCCTTCTATAACTTCTTCGACAGGAATTTCCATCTCCCTAACTTCCTTGGAGACTAGTTTCAGACGAGGGCTATCCAAAGAAGTATTACTTTCACCCGCGTTATTTTTTTCTCTTATTACAGCTCTTAGTACTCGAGCGGTTCGTGGTTTTAAGTCCAACAGCTTTCTTACTGCATCAGAAGCTTTTTCTTTTGTCTTTGTTTCTAGCAGTCTTCCTATCAGAATCAGAGTAATTATTATTGCAGCCGTTTCAAAATATACTGCAGTAAAAGGAAAATATCCTGGAAATATAGTAACTATAGTACTGTAAACATACGCAGCAGAAGTGCCTATTGCAATTAAAGTATCCATGTTTGAAGTTTTAGCCTTGACGCCATCCCAAAATCCTCTATAGAATCGCAAACCTATCCAAAATTGAATAGGAGTTGCTAGAGCTAAAAGTATGAAATTAGTATATCCCATCATGTTCATAGGTAAAAGATGACCTACTTGTGGAATCATATGAGGTAGACTGAGTAAAACTATGGGTATGGTTAAGGCTATGCTTATAATAACATGAATCTTTAACTTTTTTAAAGCCTTCTCGGGCTCAAGGAATTCGTTTAAACATTGAGATGAGCAAAAATAATAAGTAATTTCATCCTTTTTATGATGAATCGAGCTTTCCTCTTCCTCTACAAACATACCGCAAATAGGGTCTTTTGCCATGTCATAGATAGCAATAAGAACATATTTAACAACTGGGCTTTACAAATGTAAAATTAAGATATAATAGACCTAACGAATGCTTTTAGCATATACAAGTTTCAGATCCAGGTGCCTTTTCATCCCTTTAGTAATCAAAATATTATATAATAAGATATGAGTTAATGGTTATTGCCATCTTCTGAAAAGGCCCATCTCAAAGTTGTTGGGATGTATTGTACAACCTGTAAACCCATTGTAGAAAATCAATTAAGAAATAATAAAGGAATAAAGAAAATTGATATAAATTATATGACAGACAGCGTGGTTGTTGAGTTTGATCCCATTTTAACAAACATTAAAGAAATAAAAGCAAGTTTAGAAAAGTCAGGTTACACATTTGTTAGGGTACCTCGTTTTTGACCATGGGTAAATTAATATTGTATTATGATTATTCATACTGGTCGATTATGATGATACTATGAAATAGTACACACATCGTTCGAAGCCCACAATCTATTTACTAAGATATAGATATTATTATTACTTTCTAAACAACTTTACAAATGTAAAGAATATATATATCGTTATCAATTAATAGGATTGATAGTTTCATGCCACTTGAGCTTGACGAAATTGATGTATCAATCATCTATTCAATTCTAGAAGACGGTAGAAAATCATTCAGGCAAATTTCAAGAGATACAGGAATAACTACCCCAACAGTTAAAGCTAGGTATGATAGACTCATAAACATTGGATTTATCAAGGGTGTTTTACCAATTTTTGACTTTGAGAAAATAGAATCAGGTGGAAAAAAAGAAAAGAATTTCATCCATTTAGAGAATCTTAAGGAAAATATAAAGAGGAAAAGAAATATTCACAATAATAACTTAAAAGAAGAAATACGGACAATTCAGAAAAAAATTTCAGGTGGTTTGGCGATAAATATTGTTTGTGATTTTTGTAAGGGACCAGTCCATGACAAACCTAAAATTCTGAAATTTGCAAATATTGAAAGATTCTTTTGTTGTAATTCATGCAAATCAGGCTATAGTCAGAAATACCATGGTAGAATAGAGTCAATAAAAAGAAAATATGAGGGCAAATCGGAAATGGATGGATTGATAGGATAGATAGTATAATTAGTTTGTTGCTTCAAAATCCATATTTTGATGGATTTTGTTCAAACTGCTGTTTACACGCTGCAGAACACAAGTATATTTTATTACCACCTACTTCTGATACATGTTTTGCAGTTTTTTGTCCACATTCATATTACAAACTGGATCTTTTGCCATATGTTATAATAAACAATAATATTTAACTATGAGACTTTACAAATGTAAAATTCTTGCGATAAAGTTTTAGATCGTCATTTGGGATCGCCTTTACATTTTCTTTTATCAATATTTAAGGGAGATAAACAAAACAAAACATTTCTATGCAATATATGCCGCACACAATCACATCTATGCTGTTTTAAAAAAAATCTAAATTACTTGCGGGATTGGCTCTCATTATATGAGGAGAGTAGTAGTCTCATATCGAGATAAGTACATTTTAAATATAATACTTTACTATTAAATTCATTCATGTCATTTAATACAAAGCCAAACGATAGGCAGAAATTTTCGATGTCTTTTGTTATAATCGCTGTAGTGACATTATCTTTAGGTTTCTACTTCATAGCGACTACTATTACTGAAAACTATTTCTTTGCTAACGCTTTTGCTCAACTACCAGGATTACCAAATATGACCAATAATGATAACAGTTTTATGATAGCAAATAACAATACGCTATCATCAAATAATAGTTCTGATAATTCATCGCCAGAGGAAGATTTAATCAAACTTTATGATAAAGTGGATCACTCTGTAGTGCAAGTTACACAAGATTCAAACGTACCTGGCGCATCTCGCTTAGGTTCAGGTTTTGTATATGATAAAGAGGGACATATAGTTACAAATTACCATGTGGTAGCTGGAGATACTATCAATAAAGAATTTGATATAACATTCACTGATGGGACTGGATATAAAGCCACTGTAGTAGGTGTAGATCCCTTTGCTGAAATAGCCGTTCTAAAGATTCCTCTAGAAAATAATACAGAAGTCATGGAGAAGCTAATACCATTACGGATAGCCGACTTTTCTAAAGTAAATGTCGGACAAAAGGTCGCTGCTATCGGTAATCCTTTTGGACTGTCTGCATCGATAACTGAGGGAATAGTAAGTGGCCTAGGAAGAGTACTTCCAGCGTTGCCTTCTGAGAATAGTCAAATATCTATTGTCGAAGATACTCCGGCTTTTTCAATTCCAGATATTATACAAACTGACGCCGCAATAAACCCAGGAAATTCCGGTGGACCCTTACTAAATATGAGAGGCGAAGTTATAGGAATCAATACTGCTATTTTCTCCTCTACAGGTGTGTATTCTGGAGTAGGCTTTGCAATTCCTTCGTATTTGATCCAAAAAGTAGTTCCTTCTATCATTACTACGGGTGAATACCAACATCCTTACTTGGGAGTATCTGGAACAGATATAGATTCAGACATTGCAGAAATAATGAACCTTAAGAATACTACAGGATTCTTGGTGATACAGGTTACTTCTGGAAGCCCTGCAGAGAAAGCTGGAATACGTGGTGGTGCAATATTGACAGAAATAGATGGAAGAGAGGTAGAACTCGGAGGAGATGTAATCGTAGGAATTGATGATAAATCTATTAGAAAAATAGATGATCTACTTTCTTATCTAGATAGGGAAAAGAAAGTTGGAGAAAATGTTACGCTTACCATCATAAGAAATGGACAAGTGCAAGAAATAGGATTAACTTTGGCCGCAAGACCCGACTCTACGATTTCAGACAATCAAACTATACCAGAAACACAAAACAATAGTCCATCTCTTGGAATAACAGGTATTAATGTTACACCTGAAATAGCCTTACAAATGAATGTACCATCTAGCATCATTAATGGAGGAGAAAAGGGATTTCTTGTGATTGATGTCCTCAGAAATGGTTCAGCTGAGGAAGCAGGAATTAGAGGAGGATATATTAGCTCCAATATTAATGGAAATCAAGTAGAACTCGGAGGGGATATCATAATTGGAATCGATAATATTACCATAGGATCAGTAGAGGATATTAGAAAAGCGCTTTCTACAAAACAAATAGGGGACAGTGTTCAACTTACAGTATTTCGAGATAACCGCACAGTCGAGATCCCTGTTATATTAAAGGAAGGTTCTGAGTCGGATCAGGTAGAAAATATTCTACCACCGTCTTCTCCATTTTCACCTTCTCCAAATGTTCCAGGAGGTGACTCTCCATTCCAACAACCATCCAATCCATTCCAAGATTTTAGTAACGATATCTATAATCAATGTGTTGAAATAGCGGGAAAGGATGCTTGTGACAGACTATTTGGAAGATAGGAAAACCCAAACCTTTTTTTAGTTTTAGATTCAACTTTTGGTATCTTTTTTGAGAAAAGTAACAAACCGCGGTGATAATTATTCGGATCCTCAGTCAACTTGACCTTAGTTTCATTTCATACACTGCATATCCATCAACAGGTTTAATAGCAAAATCCTAGTTTAGAAGTATTAAAGGCATCAATATCTTTGGGCGTCGTCAGCTTTAGATATGTGGTTTTCAAGTCTCATGCTTTTGTGCCTACAGTCTACAGAACAAGTAGTTGCGATTCTATTGTTTTTTTTGACGATAGATACTTATCACACGAATATAGCCTTTAATACTATTTCTCTAGGATATATTAAAACTTCGTAACTAAAGTTAATAAACGATATGGAGATATCCTTAAAGGATTATAAAATAATCATAGAATCAATCATTTTACAATATTTCATTCTCTTTAAATTTGATGTCATAATCTCAGCTAAACAAATAGTTATTAATAACTTTCCTTGAAAATCTAGTTAGCAAAAACATAAAATTTTCTCAAAAATTTGTATCATGGGGCTGGTTACTAACGATATCAGTTTGGGTAGTTTTGTCTGTCGGCAGAATGTATAAATTAAGAATAAGTGAGGGTTATATAATTTTGTGAACATACACATTATGGACCAGGAGAAAAACGAGCAAATTTCACAATCCAGTGCGATAGAAAGCCAAACAAATGAAGTAATCAGTCAACAAAATACTATTGAAGGTCAGAAAAAGAAGAAGAAGAAGGAGGTTAGCCTACAAAGTTATTCAGATGTATCAAAATTAAGTCAGCTATTAAAGAATGTATGTTTTCCAGTCCCAAAAAGTAAGGTTTTACAACAGGTAAGACTCAGTGAAGATTTTCAAAATAAGCAAAACGTTCTAAGAGCATTACACGGTTTGGAAGAAAGATCATATAATAATGTTTCTGATGTTACTACTGCAGCTGGCCTGGTCCAATAAATAAATAAATAAATAAAAAATCACTATTCTTGTAAAGCGAGCTGAATCACTGAATCATAAATTGATATCGTCATTGATTCTGCTACTGCTACTACTCTTATGTGTTTAAAATATTAATCATATTCTTATTTCTTTTAAAAGGACTCTGATAGATTCTTTCCGACCATACTATTCTTTTTACTCCTTCCATCTTTTTTATGGCCGAAATTAAATTCAGTAGCTCTTTGCCTTCTTTGTATATTACGTTACCAAGAACATCAGAATTGCCAATGTGAATTTCAACCGATGTTATTTGATCTAAATTGTGTATTTTTTTTGCTGTTTCTTCAATATTTCCGTTTCTTAAATATACATGAAGTAAACCTGTTTTAAAACCAAACTGCTGATAGTTTATTTGAATATTGGAGGTTATATAGCCTGTAGATATTAGGTTTCTAACCCTTCTCTGTACTGTTGAAAGAGGTATTTTGAGTGTCTGAGAAATCTCCTTGTTATTTTTACTTAATACCATTAAATCAATGATTTCAATATCTGTTTGATCAAGTCTTTTACCTAGTTTATTTTTAAACATGATTTTACACCTCATTACTCTATTAGTATTTCTAATATTTAACCAGGTACATGATATTCTCTCGATATCAAATAAGGATAAATTGTATTGATTCATTGGAGCGGTAGTCATTAGTCCTTAGGGTTGTATTATTACTACCAGTGAATAAAATATCAAGAGTTTTTGCTGAGTAAATTCAGAATAATATTTACAGTATTGTCTCCTAATACTTCTATTATTTCTGAAAAATACACATTGGAAACAAAAGAATATGACCTTAATTTATCCATAAAAAAGAACAATTCTTCTGAATCTTGATATAGAGTTTTTATACAAATCCCATTTACCTCGCCTTTGACTCTCATAACTTTGATTATATTTTTGGTAAAAGATGTTGTGTGGAGTTGATTTACAAGATAATTTATTTTGTCCTCTTTTATATTTGCAAATACATCAGCATACCTAAAGTTGAGTCCTAGTATCCTAAAGTCAAGAATCCGTTTTTTTTTCAAGACTTTTGACTCTATAAGTCTTCTTTTTTTGTGGGTTATAGAAAATGGAATTCCTGATTTTAATGAGATTTCTAGGGTAGTAATAGATGGGTCTTTTAGAAGCTCTTTGATAATAAGTAAATCGAATTTGTCTGCTGTTATAAAGGTAGTAAGGCTAGAATTAGAATGATAATCACTACTACTGTTGTCGTCGTCGCTACAAATATCTATTGCTGTAGGGGTTGTGGTAGTAGTGTTGTTGTTTTTTACTATTTTAACACCTCTATTAGGCAGATTTCTATGGACATTCTTTTTTGAACGCTTAGGATTAATTTTCCTTTCTGAATGTATATCATTTACGTTATCAAAAGATTTTATTTTTATCACAACGTACAGATGTTAAGAAAATCATGACACTTAAACTTATAATTGGAGTATATTTTGACACAAAATCTAAAAATCATAGTTCAGATTCACAATTAATGTCAGTCATGTAAATAGAATATGAACTTGTAATCATGTTTGTAAATTATATACTAAAATGATGAAATATTGTGCCAAATACATTAATAGATACACCAAAGAGGAAAGGAAAGGAAAGGAGAGGAACATTATCATTTCTTCCTACACAGCGATAGTGTATCTCCACGATATGGTAGACATGCTATGTTATGGCATGATAAACCAACCAACCAACCAACTAACTTTAAACGCTGACTATTCTTCCTGACTTATTACTTCTTTTGTTAAGAAATTATTGATTAAATCTATTTGCTTTTGTTGATAGAAAATAATCATCATAAACAAAGATATATTTTTGAAATAACCGGATTGTGATTTCTTAATAATGTTGGAATTATAATTTCGATAACAGTCACTTATCATATTCAAAAAAACAATTTCATCATCTGCGCTTAGGGATTCACTGAATCTTTTCAGGTTGTGAATTATCTTATTGTATTGTACATTAGACATGATTTCAGATTGTATTATTGTTGTTATCATAGGGTCTTTCAATATTTTTTCTTCAAATATATCCGATTCAAACTTCGTGCATCTATGCAACAAATCTTTACGTATTTGATTTATTGATTTGAAATTATTAAAAATAATGCTAAGAATTATGGATTCGATTGTAATTGGGTTGCATAGGCTTGATAAGGCATGACAGTATAGTTTGGGAATCAAAAATAATTTGTTGAAAATTTGTTTATCTTTTTTACTTAGTTCTTTCTTAAAATTTGTCCACTCTAACCTTTCAATGTCTATTAACATTCTAAACGAGGGAATGGAGCGACCCATTAGATTACACGTGATTTATCATTATTTTTTTGCCGCCGCCGCCGATATTGGGTCTGTAAATATGTTAAGAGAAGGCAATTCTTTTCTATTAATTGTACTTGCCTCCTGGATTCTAGAGTGTGAATGTGTTAACAATTCTATTTCAACTATTTTCTCCTTTTTCTCATAAACTTGTTTTATCTTGATAGCGTTATCAAACTTGGATACTAGAGAATTACTACTACTATTTTTAACTTCATTGTAAGTTAGGATTACAAAATATTTTTCTGAAAGGCTAATTAATATATCTATTAATTCATTCACTATACCAATATTATCTTCTATTTCGTTACTTGATCTAGAATCTTTCATAGAAGATGAAGAAGAAACCAGTGTATCAAACAAATCCAGTAAAATAATTTGTATTTTGTTACCTAGTTGTTTAATGAATTTTGGTAGTTCATTGACTATTATATTGGCCAGCTGATAAAATGTAAAAGCTCTTACTATCATGATACTGTCTAATAGGACGTTAACATCTATCTCTTTCTCTATTGTAAGTTTAGTTAAATTAAGATAAATTGATCCTAAATTATTGCCGTTTCCTGCATCTATTAAAATAGTCCTTTTCTCTTTGGATTTATTGCTACCAGATCTTGAATCACATATCAGATGATAACTAATACAAATTTTAGCTATAATGTGATGCAAAAAATTGTTATTGCCATGAATTTGGTTTTGGATACATATATTCTTCCTATTTGAAAAAGATAGAAATTTGTCAATTTCAGGAATTTCAAACAATTTCCTATTTATATCGTTGAATTCATCAAATGCATTCATAAAAGCATTATCTGTCAGATGTTGCCTCTGATCAACTACTCGCAAATTATTACATGCTCCTTTTGTAGCGATTGAGT
This sequence comes from Candidatus Nitrosocosmicus sp., assembly GCA_035276505.1. GTDB lineage: Archaea > Thermoproteota > Nitrososphaeria > Nitrososphaerales > Nitrososphaeraceae > Nitrosocosmicus. The sequence goes on along the minus strand of DATELO010000066.1, from coordinate 2,709 downwards.
CAATCTGTTTTTATTCTGTTGGCAATAATTTTGAGTCTTTTTGTTGTTATGGTATTTATGACAGGCAATTCTATTATTAATTTTTTAGATTTAATCATACAAGTGTATGTTAAAACATGTTTATAAGTATTACGCAGTGTAACACATGTACATACAGTGTAACATCAATACCTCTAAACAATTTTTCCCTTTCCTTTTCCACTAGCTTCTATTCTGTGTATCGTAATAAGGTATCTAAATATTAAAAGATAAAGTAATTTATTTTTTAAAAAATCTTATCTTATGTTACCATTCATGTTCAATACAAGAGAGTGGGAAGGAGAACGAGATTTGTTAATGATTCGCCTCGATTTCGTTAATCTATAATAAAGTTAAAGTCAAATATTTACATATTCGATGGCGATTGATTCGTCGTAATTTGATAAATTTAGTCTTTTTAACAATACCTCGAGCTTCTTATCACTATCGATCTGCCTTTTGTCTTTGACTGCAACATACCGATTGCTAAAATTCTGCTTCAGGTCTTCATAATTTTCATAAAACCATTCAAAATTTTCTCTTATCCTTTCGAATTTAACTATATCGTTGCTAGATTCTGCTGTAGTAGTAGTAATAATCATAGCATATCAGGGTAAACTCATTTATGGTGTCTTGTTTAATAAAAATTTAAGGATCGATTAACTACCAGATTGAGAGGATGACTTGTTGTCGTTTCTTTCTTCTTCCATTTGTTCAAAAGCCTCTTTTGCAGCCCTTGTTAATTCCTCATTTGTCATATCTTTTTTGTGGGTTGCAACTTCCCAAATATGCCCATAAGGGTCTTTAAATTGACCATACCTGTCTCCCCAAAAAGCATCTGCTAATGGCATTATCACTGTAGCGCCTGCCTTTTGTGCTCGGTCAAAGATCTCGTCCACATTTTCAAAGTACAAGTTAAGAAACACAGAGTTGCCTCCAATCGACTTGGGGGAGCCTATTTTTTCGCCCATAGATACATCCTCACTACACATTTCAGTGAATTCGTCGGCTAGCATAAGTTTAGAATCTCTTATGGATATTACGGCGTGAACTATTTTTTCTGTGCCGTCTTTTCCTGGGATTGTATGACGGTGTTCTTCGACAGCGCCGAAAACATTCTTGTAGAATTCTATGGCCTCTGCGGCATTTATTGCAAAAATGTGTGGGGTAATACTTTCATACCCTTTAGGGATAGGATCTACACTATTCATGTTTTCTGATAAATTTGATTTATAAATTCTTGATAGTCATAAAATATTAACAATGAGTATCTCGTTATTGACTAAAATAATATGCCCTGCAGCTGCTTCTGCTGGTCGTTTTATATGATGGTCTTCATTTATTTTCATGCAAAAAATACTCTTTGTTTTGCCATCTCATGACCAATTAGGAAATACCGGACAAAAAACAGGATTCTGGCTCGAAGAATTTGCCAGTCCATATTATGAATTTATAGATAACGGCTATGACGTTACAATTGCCTCACCTAAAGGTGGAAGACCTCCTGTTGACCCAAAGAGTTTACAGACAGAAAATCAAACAGAATCTACCAAACGATTTCAAGCAGACAAATCTGCCAATGAAAAATTAGATAATAGTCTAGTATTAAAAGAAGTTTCATCTGATGATTATATTTCATTATTTTTACCTGGAGGCCATGGTCCCATGTGGGATTTATCACAAGACAATGATTTGAAAAGAATAGTAGAGGATTTTTACAATAAAGATAAAATAATCAGTGCCGTTTGTCATGGCCCCGCGGGTTTATTACAAGCAACGGATAAAAATGGCTATTCGATACTAAAGAACAAGAGAGTAACTGGTTTTACTAACGAGGAAGAACAAACTGTGAAGCTTGATAAAATCGTTCCTTTTTCATTGGAACGTAGAATGAAAGAATTAGGAGGCAATTTTGAGAAAACTGAAAACTTTAAACCGTTTGTAATACATGACGGACAAATAATAACGGGACAAAATCCTGCTTCAGCCTTTGTAGCAGCTAGAAAAGTAATTGAAATATTAAAATAGCATCTAATAATTAAATTCAATCTGAGCAGAGGTCTGTAAAACAATTTTTACATAAATGTTGGATTCAATTTTCTTTATTAAAAAAGATGGACTTTTCTTACAATCCCCATAGTCATTGTTTATACTATACTTTCAAATCGAGTCAAGATTTGTCCTTTCTCTCTCTATAAGACCATTAGGAGTTTCAACATTGGTGCTCAAATTGTGAGTTCATATAGATTTTTGAGCCTAATACAGTGTAAGTCTTACTCACTTGATAAGCGACGAGCTAACTTTTTTCTAATCGAAAACTTTATGGATAGCACAACAGCTTTTTGCCTTTATGTTAAGATCTCTACAAACCATCATTTTGAATAATTTTTAGAAAAACTATATTATTTGTTTGCACACATAATATCAATGTTAAAAACTATGTAGACTCATATTTTTTATGGTGAACAATATATTGCCTGTATGTGATATTTGTGGTATTTCTGTTACTGATCTTGTAGAGCCAGAAGTAAAAAAAGAAGGTCAGATTAAAGAAGGTAAATACATTGACAATGTATGGATTTGTGTTGACTGTATGAAAAATACATAGAATTACATACTTGTTTTTAATAATCTTGATAGATTCTTGGCAATTTTAGCTCATCATGAATGTTTATTTTTTTGCTGGTAAAA
>DATELO010000065.1:0-2257 GCA_035276505.1 Candidatus Nitrosocosmicus sp. | reverse complement strand
TGCTAAAAGAGCAACGGTCTAGTCAGTTAATGGTACCTAGCTGTTCTGCAACCGGGATATTTTTTGACTAAAGTAAATTTTCCAAGATTTGGGCAAAGACTTTAATTTTGTTGCTTTTTTCATTTTAGATATATTTTCTTTATCATTACGATCGTTCATATATAAACTTACAATATCATTTATAGTAACATTATTTTTATCCTTGTACAACAATGTTATGTTGTCTCCAGCACCTAAATCACCTTCTTGCAATACCTTATAATAGATTCCTGGACGTTGACTATTGATGAATTTCTCTAGTATATCCATGCGACCAAATTTGATCCCTAGCTTGTAACAAGGCATTCGAGGTTGTGTTACAACTAACCGTGATGAACCAATTTGGTATTGATCACCTATGTTTACTGTGTCTTCATTTAATCCCTGAGTAGTCAGGTTTTCACCAAACATTCCGAAAGGCATAACAATTGTAGGATATACTTCTTTCCAATATTTGTAATGTTCCTCAGAATACGAATAAATCGCTTTGTCTAATCCACCATGAACCGATAAGTCTGCTTGTGCATCCCCATCCAAATTGAGTGTGGTTACTTTTACCCTCCCCTCTATAGGCTCTTTGAATATACTCGTGACAACTTGTCGCTTGCCATATGAAATTTGTTTGGGTAATCCTACGTTTACAGAAACCACTTTTATCATAGGTCGTCTTATTTATCTAACACACAAGTTATTTTTAACTTTAGTTCTGGGCTTGATTTTTATTACACTATTTTCTAGTTTCTAATTCAATACCAATTATATTTTGTAATTCGCAGGTCTATCTGAATTGTTATTATTCCTATAACGTACAAAAGCATCAATGGTCCTACAACAAACCACATGGTTATTCCACTTCCATCAGGAGTTATGATTGCACCCATAATGACTAAAAAAATAGCCACATATCTTAAATTATCCTTCCAGAAATTTGTATTAACTATTCGTGTTTTGGTAAGAGCCCACATTACTATTGGAAGCTGAAATGCAAATCCAAATATTAACAACATATTTACGACAAAAAAAATAAAAGGAGTAATTTCAAAATATGTTAGTACACCTATAGCCTGTCCATATTCATACAAGAAATCAAGGGTATAGGGAATTGCAACATAATAAGAAAATAGACAACCCATTACAAATAATGATATAGTAGGTAAAACAATTTTCTTAATGACTTTTTTTTCAGAATAATGAAGTGCTGGATTTAAGAAGGCAAATAGTTCCCCAAGTATGACTGGCAATGATCCCACAAATCCGATTATGACGGCCACATATACCTGAGCTGTAAAAGCCTGCCCAGGAGTAGTTTGTATCAAACTAACGTTATTAGGCAATAAGTCGTTCTTTAGCTGGGAAATTGCTTGAACAGATAAACTGTTATAAGTATCAGGATAAAGGATAAACAAACCATATCCATTAAAGTTGATGACGGTGACACCAAGAGTCATACATACAAAAACCAATATGATCATTATAATACATATTCTGGTTACTCTTACTCTGAGTTCATGTAATAATTTTATGAATGGTTTATCCTCAGATATCTTTATCATCCTTGTCTAATTCATTCAATCTAATAAACAAGCTGTTATAGCAACATTGGCTACTGAAATTTTCTTGCTGAGTGATTTATGATGTTTTGTAAATGCCTATATACACCAAATGGGCTTTAAGATATTAGATCGCTTTAGAGGAGATGTAATTGAACAATAACCTTGTAGACGGTTTTGGAAGAATAGCAAAGAAACTAAGAATTTCAATAACTGATAGATGTAATATGCAATGTGTTTATTGCATGCCATCAAACAATACCAATTGGTTAGAGCAAGACACACTTTTAAGTTATGAACAAATATCTCGCCTTGCCAAGATATTTGTATCTTTAGGAATTGAAAAGATAAAAATTACAGGAGGAGAACCTACAGTTCGTGGTAACGTAGAAAATCTAATCAAATCTTTGTCCTCTATTGAAGGATTAAGATCGATAAGTATGACTACAAATGGAATACTAGTAAAAGATAAAATAAGGATTCTCAAAGAATCTGGGCTAGAAAGTTTAAACATTAGTTTGGACACATTCAAACCGGATAGATTTAAAGCCATGAGTGGAATCGATGGCTTTTATAAAGTAAGGAATGCAATAGAGACCGCAATAGACGAAAATTTACCAGTAAAAATTAATACTGTAATTATTAAGGGATGGAATGATGATGAAATA
>DATELO010000064.1:0-30561 GCA_035276505.1 Candidatus Nitrosocosmicus sp. | reverse complement strand
TGAAACACATTGTGAGTTTTGACGAGAGGATTGAGATTGACCTATTCCTTGATTGGAGCGATTTCCGTCGTCGTCGTCATCTCCACCATTCTGAGCTGCTGCGTTGTTGCCAGAATTCTCTTGGTTTTGAAGGCTTATGTTGTTGCAAGAGTCGTTTGTGTCACCGCCTGAAACACATTGTGAGTTTTGACGAGAGGATTGAGATTGACCTATTCCTTGATTGGAGCGATTTCCATCGTCGTCGTTATCATCATTGTCATCATCGTTATCAATCGATTTTGAACCAAAATCGCCGTCATAATCTTCACCATAGTGAACTCTTAGATTCTTGTCACATGCTTCTTCATTATCTTCATAGTAATCTTCATCATCCTTACATTGCTCACTATCTACACCATAGTGTGCAAATGCGCTTTGAAAATTTGATGCCGCTGGTCCAAGCGTCATAAATACAGCAAATACTGCTACAACTAATACTGCAGTTAATTTTGTGTCAATTGACTTTAACATTTTATTCTTGCTTTCTTTTGCAATAATATAGGATATAATAATTTTTGAATATACTTTGCAAATTTAATTCTAGTTAAAATTCTTATAACAAATTTCTATAATTTTGTTATGAAACTTTATTGCTGATTCAAGATAATGGAGTTTAGATTAAATATAGAATATTATGAGATTCGGTTAAAAATTTCCAAATTTTACTATTATTTCATATTTATTATGAGTATTTGAACATGAACATTAAAAAGCCAAATTATCTTTAAATAATAGGAAAAAAGCTATTGTCTGTTGTATTGCTCTTGTTTCGATATTTTTTGCACACCTTCAATAGCATATGTACAGCAGTATTCAAGAGACAATAATATCAACCTTAGTAGTATTTACTTATCCGACAAGCAGACTATTTATTACATTTAACAAACCAATAGTACTGTTTAGATACTAGGCACTATCGAATCAATTAACGGATCTGTCAGTATAGTAAATTTTTTCAGTGAAATATTAGAAGATAATAATAATAATAATAGTAAAGTATTTGGTAAATGGACGGATTCTCCATTATTAAATAATACCAATAGCGGAAATGTTACTTTTGATATAATAATTGATTCGGACAAAAATATAACACTAACAAAGATTTCATCTATTCCTGGCTCAACTATTGCTTATCCTGCAAATATTTTAACCAAATACAATCCTACCCTCCACTCTCTTTTAACAATTTATGTCTCATTTTTTTGTCGGACAGGTTTTTTCTATAAAGGTTATCGGTTAATATCGATGGCTACCAAGGAACGGGTTTTTGATCATGATAGAATCCCCCGCTAGGACCATTATCTGGAAGTGTTGCAGCCCAAATTATTCCTTTACAACCTTCTCCTACTGGACGTCCACCCTTGCCACCCATATCCGTTTCTACCCAACCAGGATCGACTGAATTGACAAGTATATTCAGTCCTTTCAATTCTGATGCTAATTTTCTTGTTAATGCATTTAGAGCTACCTTTGATATGCCGTATGCTGGAGTACCTCCTTCCATATAGTATAGTGAACCTGCGCCACTTGATACATTAACAATCCTTCCATATTGATATTTCTTCATTAATGGAATAAAGGCTTGACATACGGACCATGGGCCAAATAAGTTCGTTGTCAATGCTTTATTTACTAAATCTAGGTCTGCATTTATGGTAGACTGATCTTGATCGAATAGAATTGCTGCGTTATTAATCAAAATATCAAGGCGGCCATAATCATGTTCTATTTGCCTATATACGTTTATTATACTACTCTTGTAAGTTATATCTAATTGGTAAAATACTATATCCAACCCCTTCGCAGTTAGTATTTTTGTTGCGATTTTGCCTTTAGATGGATCACGCGAGGTCAGTATAACAGTTAAACCAAGTTCCGAAAGCTGTTTACAAGTCTCAAATCCTATGCCGCGGTTGGCTCCTGTTACCAAAGCGATTTTCTTGCTTTTTGCTGTTCTGCTTATATCCAAAATAGCCAATTACATAGTAGTTATTAATATTAAAATACTATAATGCATATTGCGATTTTCGAGGAAATGTAACTTTATTTACATAGTTTGTATTATTTGTTCTTTGTAGATGCTGCATGAACTACAGCAGAAAGTTTAAAGAAAATTAGGGATGGTAATTGATTGTGTAGATATAAATTTTTATCTTACATTACCCAGTTTCATTCATGAATACTAGTTCCCAGAGATGTCCATCTATATCTTCGAAAGCACGGTTATACATCCAGCCGTGATCTTGAGGTTTACGTGGCTCAATCCCTCCGGCTTCAATTACCTTATCCATCAATTCATCTACTATTTCTCTACTTTCTACTGACAAAGCCAATATTAGTTCGATATTTTTTGCAGTATTACATATTTCCTTTTGTGTAAAAGTCTTAAAGAATTCCTCAACCAGCAGCATAACAAAAATGTTTCCACTTACTATCATACAAGTTGCATTCTTATCTGTGAATTTTGGATCAAATTTAAATCCAAGTTTTGTAAAAAATTCAATACTTCTATTTAGTTCCTTTACTGGCAAGTTTACAAAAATCCTTCGAGTTTCTTTATTCTTGATTTCGTTAGTATTCATAATCAGCATATCTACATGTAATAATACTAAAAGGTTACCTCCCCACATTGAGTATTATAAAATGCATCCGAATATGGAGATACAAAGATAGAAAAAAGGAGATCATTTTTGACATATTAATACAATAGGATTAAAAAGATAACTCATGATTTTAGCGATGACGTTATTAAGGATTCTATTTACTATAGCCTAGCAAAATTATATAGTCATTTAAAGAGTCAAAACATGGCATCAAAAATTAAGAGGAAAGTTTCTTAAATTTTCTCATTGGATACTGATGGTATCAAAAACACTAATCTTTTTTGCAACGTGCTAACTCAAACCATTGAATTATGTTTCCTAGAGAGAAAGACAATTCTTATTTTCATAAACATATTCATTTGTTTCTAATTTGACAAGAATAGCTTAAGTAAATATTTTAATAATTAATTAGAATTTACCTATTCTGATTGATTCATTGTGGTTCATGAATACCGTGACCGAATATTTATCAGGAAGGACATTCTCTTGAAGCTTTGTGAATATGGTGAAATCAATCAAAGCAAACTCATGAGCTATTGTGGATTGAATAATGTAAAACATAAAGAGATTTTGGACGACATGGTCTACAAAGATTTGATAACCCGAATGGAACAAACATGGGGCAGTAAAATCATAATCAATTATAAGATTTCAGAGAGAGGAAGATTGATTTTAAACGATATTCTTGCACCATATGAGGAATTATTTCCAAGAAATGAAAAAGTAAAAGAGGAAAAAAGAGGAGAAGAGTAAATTGAGTAAATCTAAACCTAATAGCAATGACAAAGAAAGATCGGATTCCAGTATTTTCTTCATAATGGATGGAATAATAGATCAACTAAACAAAACAAAAAAGTTGTTCATAATTATGTTACTAACAATTATGATTATTCCGCCGATAGCATTTATGTTATCATTTATGTTATTTGGTTTTCCATTTCATGATGACAATCAAAACAGCATTAATGGCGGGAGTACATGGTGGTGGAATGACAGAGCAAGAGAAGAAGGCAAGAGTATTGGTATGGATGCTAACAGGGGTGATTATGGTAGCAGTAATAGCGAAGGAGTTAGCAGTGGTAACATCAATCATAGTGAAGAAGTAAATGAAGGAGTACCCAATAACATTAAGTCATGGGAAGATGGGTCCGACTCTAACCCGTCATTTAGATATCTGCCATTAATTCCAGTGATTGTAGTTTTGGTATGGTTGGGAATAGGAATCAGGCAGTGGTTTGTCCTTTCAAAGTGGGATAAGAAGTATAAAAAGTACAAAGAAATGCAGAGAAAAATTGATGAAGTATTGGATAAGGGTAAAAATAATGACGGACATGAGATGACTTGAAATTTTCCCACCTGTCGATGAGTTGTCAATAATAAATGATTTCAAATCATTCTTAATTATATTTGAGAAGTAAAAAATGTCCTTTTTTATAAATAATTTTACCTCATCGCGAATATGATTGATTATCTCTTATTGTGTATTTTGATTCGCTTTCTGATTTCTCTGAGGTAGGGTGAACGACTGATGATTTTTAATTTTATCAATTGTTTTTTCTTATTCATTAATATTATTTAGGTACTGTACTAATATGTATTACGCAGCGTAAATGTGTACTATCTTGTCAACAAATATTATGCACCATCCGAACATAAAATATCCATAACCTCATATTCTTCAAGTATATGTGCTGGATAATAATACTACTGATCTTGTTTTTTGATTATTCAATAGATTATCTTTTGGTTCATTCTATCACGCTAAAAAAACAAATTTTATGAATTTAGATTTATAATTCACTCAACTTCTCCAAATTGCCCTTAATTTTCTTCAAAGTTCGAAATATCTGTTTGCTATCATCATAGTCAGTTACAATCTTTTTGTATGATAATTCCAGGTCCTCTTTTATTTTTTTATTAATAGAATTTTCATTATCATTACTCTCCAAGTGAATTTCTAATCCTAAATCCCTATTAACTAATTTCATAATAGAATGATGGTCATCAACGTTATCAGAGATATATGGTTCAAAATACAGGTTAAATGGCTTGAACTTGCTGTCATCAGAAGTATATAGTATGGTTATCCCCAATGTGTTCCGTATCTATTTTCTCAAAGTGCTTATAAAAGTTACTCAAACAATATATTATTACATGATGAATTTTGAGGCTTCTGTATTGCTAATTTGTTTCCCATGCAATAAGCGTGAGAATTTACAAGTTTATTTAATTGGATTAAAAATAAAACCATTTGTAAAATCCATCTATCGATGACCTTTTTGATATCAAAAACAGTGCTACTATTTTTGTATCACGGTTAAAAGACAAGATATACTAGGCTCTTAATACAGATGTTGAAAAAAATAGTAGAAATAGACGTTTATCTTCTTGTATTAGGATCATATACAATCCCAGCAAAGCCATCAAAATTATTTCACTATGCTTTTGATTCCTTACTCAATGGTAAGAAAAATTGAATAGAAAATAAAAATTTAAAGTATGGAGAAAAATTTCTTTTTTACTTACGTGTAGATGATTTTGATTTGGTCTTTACTACTGTTTTTTTTACCACAGGTTCGCTAGGTTCACTTTTTTTAGGAGTTGCTTTTGTTGCTTTTGTTGCACTTTTTTTAGGAGTTGCTTTTGTTGCTGTTTGTTTTTTTTCCAATAATCAATCTATTATAGGGTATTAAATAAATTTATTGGCTCTAATTTGAATTCAAGTTCAATTTGAATGTAGTAACGATCTTAATAATTGTTAAAAACAAGTATTCATCTCAAAACTCGAGAATAAAAAAGACGCTCATAGTAGTTCAGTGAACATCTAGTAAAAGACCTCTTTGCTGCACTTCTAGTTACTCTATAACATACAATAGAGTTTTAAGTTATGAGCAATATCTAAATCAATAATTAACAGTGCAAATGGAATCATGTGATAAACCTAATTAAAGTATCAAATCTGTATCTATTTCTCATATAATCCTATAAAATAAGAATCCAACATTAGGGTCACGAAATGATTACCCTACTATGATTGAGTCAGAATAATTTATTCATGCTATTTAGGGCCAATTGCAATTTAGATCTAACAGTTTGGTAAAATACCAACAGGAACTATCATCTTGTAAAATCTGTGACACTTGGTTGATCAAAATAATACTATGTTTACTTACCAAAATGAAGCAGTTAAAGGGTATTTAAGGAGTATATCCCGTCATAGAACAGGTTATCAGTACTTTAGACGAATCTTATTTGCTACAAATTCATTTAACAAGAGTTGATATATTAGTTGACACATTTTTCTAACTATAACAAAAAAAACAGTAATTAATCAAGAAATTGATAAGATATATACAGCATGCAAGTCTTTGATCTTTTACAGCTAATTCAGGGGTTGGATTACTCTGCAATTTTTCTGTTAACCTTTGTTTCTGCAATATTAATTATTGTTCCCATTCCCTACTTTCCCGTTCTCATGACTGCTGTTTTGGTCACAGATTTGGATCCGAATCTAATAATTTTATATGGAGCATTAGGCGCTGTAACTGCGAAATCAATAGTGTATATGATAAGCTATTATGGAACAAATATCGGTAACTTGAAGAAAAACTTTAATGCAAAAGAGTATCCTGAGACATTTAGGATTCTGAAAAAATATGGCGGTCTGGCAATATTTTTGGCTGGAATTACCCCCATTCCTGATAACATAATATTCATTCCATTTGGAATGTATAAGTATAGTCCCATAAAGTTTATTTTCATAACTTTTTTCTCAAAATTACTCTTAAATATAATAATTGTATGGGGGACACTAATAATTGGTAAACCCATAATAGGAAATTTTTCTGAAATGTCATTGGATATAAACACATTAATTGTTACGATCATTATTTCAGTAATTGTATTTAGCGTCCTATTCATATTTTTCTTAAGAATCAAATGGGCAATTTTTATAGAGAGATTTTTTGTGAGAATTAAGACATGGAAAGAGTAAATCTTGAATATACTGATTAGATTACGCATACGTATCGTTAGAAGTAAGAAGCAATATATTGTTGGATAGTAAGATTATTATGAAAATCTGCAAGATAACGATACATGGTTGTCTTTACTTATTCTAATGTGAAGGAGGTTTCCAAGGCGGAAATCGTAATTATAGGAGTACCTGATGAAACTAAATCCCATTCTAAAAGAAAAGGCACAAGCAAAGGTCCAGATGTTCTCAGAATGGTAACTAATGAATCAAATTTTTTTGAAAGAGATGGAAGCATTATTCCAATTTGGCCAATGCGTGGTAATTTGAATGAAAAATACATTTTGGATTATGGTAATGTCAATAGGGATGAATTATATAGAATAGTATTTCACTTAGTTTCAAATAATAAAATTCCAATAGTTATAGGAGGTGACCATTCAATTACCACTATTATATTACAAGCAATTGGCGATTCGATAGGAAAGATTGGTTTGTTATATTTTGATGCACACCCAGATTTTGTTTCCTCTACAACCGATTATTATGGTTCTGTATTAACCGATTCAGCGGAGTGGATAGACTTTAATGAAAGTTTGCTGATAGGAACAAGATCTGCTGAAACAGAAGAACTAGAAAACGCACAAAAGTCCGAGATAGAAATTATAACGCCTCTAGATATCAATGAGAAAGGAATCTCTAAAATCATGGACAAAGTAAAATCGAAGTACAATAGACGTAGAAAATACATTTCGATTGATCTTGATTGTTTGGACCCTGCCTATGCACCAGGAGTTTCAGTTCCTTCAGCAGGGGGAATTTCTAGTATTGATTTAATAACACTTATCAAACAAGCAGTTAGCTTAGGTATTGTTGGTATGGATATTGTAGAACTCTCTCCGGATTTTGATGTGAATAACACGACCTCCCTCTTAACTTCTAGGATTTTGCTTGAATCTATTGCATCTATCAAATCTAGTCAATCATAGTGCGAACATAACAAATGATATTTTCACGATGATCATGAATTTTGGATTTAAATTGATCAAAAACCAAGGTTCCTGAACATCATCAACCAATTGAAATTAAATAAGTTAGTTAAATTCTCTAAATTAAAATGGCAAATCAAATACAGAATTTCCACCAGGTCCTGCATCCAAAGTTTCGCCAAATTATTACGCCAATTGGCAACAGATCCAATAAAAACTTTAGATGAGTTTAATCGAAAGTATGGTGATTGTTCATTTCGAGATAGGAAGAGGCCAAATCATTGGAACTTGTTCCTAATCAGAATATTAAAATGGATCCAGGTATTACACTCAATCCAAAAAACAGTATAAAAATGAAGCTTAGAATGAGATCTAATAGAGAGAAACTGCATTAATCGAAACATGAATTACAAAATTTTTGAATCAAAGTTTAATAAAGTAATAGTTATTTGTATCAGCCATGAGGTTTAAATCAGTAAGACAAGTTCAAAAAATAAATAAAAAAAAAGTTATCATTCATTCTGTAATACAATTTGCTCTTACATTATTATTATTATTTAGTTCATTTTTCATTATTGGAGTTCCAATTGGCTTTATAGTACCCTACATTGCACTATTCATTGTTGTTCTATACTTAAGCAATAAGTATGCAGATAAGACATTAAGATTCTATAAAAATAGTGAAGGCTTAATTTTCGTTGATCTAGGATGGTTCTCTAATTTTAGTTATATTTTGGCAACTGTGACACGCCTAATTATTACATCTTTAGGCATGATTATTAGGTTTGAAATACCTGAAAAAATGGGAATAGAACCAGGATTGACCTTCTCTCTATTTGGAGAAACTCTTGCAATGTTCATAGTAGCTACGATCATTTTTGACTTTCTTTTAATTTATGGTAAAGCTACACTTGCAGGTATGCACAGAAGAATGTTGACTCATTATAAGCTGATCTTAAGTGGTAAAGAGATTGTCAAAGAGGATATGAATGAGGAATCAAAATAGATTGAAACGATTATACAAATCAAAATGAAACCTGGTCTACTGTTGACAATGTTAAATCAGGATAGATTAAGTAAGCCTAGCAGCTTACTCTAATATCTTTATTTATCTATTAGCAAATCATTGGCAGAAGGAAATACCTAATTTATGCCTCACAATTGGCATATTTTAGGTAATTAATATTAAACTCAAGTTGGATATGGTACATCTAAAAATTTAGAATATAAAAAGAAACGTTCCGAATACTCAATAGATTGAATATTCAGGATTTTTTCTAATTCAGCAAAAACAGGTAAAAGAAAATGGGCGTTATTAAATATATTGACATCGCGATACTTCCTCAAAAGAAGATGAATAACCCTTTCAAATATTGCTATATTGATGCAATGGAGATAACTGATTTGTATTATTGGTATTTCGTAAAAACTAATTTTTCTTGATGGTTTTACTATCGCAATACCCACAATTTTATCAGTATCATTTACAATAATTAGTAATTCTTTATTTCTCATGAATGAAGACAAGCTTGATAAACTGGTATTCAAATTATACAACCTCCATGAATCAAAATACTTGTTAACACAAAATTTTAGAATTTCAGGGTTTGAGAGGTATTCTTGTATGGAAAATATATCTCTGGATCGAGGTACTTTAATATCAAGTTTCGATGAAAATACCATTTCGGGTTTAAAAGATACATTGCAATTATCTCTATATTTTTTTAAATTGATGTTATAATAATAATACTCTAAAAATTTAGAGAATCCTAATTTTTCCAGCATTTTTTGAGAAGCAAAATTATTCTTGGATACTAAAGCGCAAGATTCCTTGATGCCGTTGTTGATTCCATAATTGAGACTGTATTTTAATAGTGCTGTGGCGATCCCTTTGTTTCGGTGTATTTTATTTACTCTTAATCCTTCGAGCCATAAAATGTCCCCTAAACATTTTATGATATGTATTATTCCCAATGGACATGATTTTGATGTGGAAGGAGAAATTGAAGAATCGTACACAAGTAACAAACCCGATGGATCACAAATCCATCTATCCCAAACTCTATCAACATAATCACCCCATTCAAAGGTATTCATACAAAAATCTAATACTAGATCCTTATCAGAGGGTTTAGCTCTACGAATATTCACCATGGATATAATATTTCATGTTTAATCTTAATAATCATGCACCCATACCCAGGTTAATAATTCGATGTCATTACTTTCAAAAACTATAAAAAATTACAGATGATGAACACGAACATTAACATGAATATCTTGACACGAACAAATGTTGCAGTATAAATTTTTGATTTATTACATTCAAAACGAAATTGCGAATTGTTTTTCATTTGAACTGTTGCTTAAGGTTAAAATAGACTAATTGAACTTTAATCCATGTCAGGATTTAAACTTATTAACTTTTAGTTTATTATCGAGTAAAAGTATCAAATCATATGTTAAAGAGCACCTATGACTACATCGTAACAATTTGCTATGTTTGGTTAATTATTATTGGTTTTTTTATAGCTATTACATTTGAGGTTATGATATTAATAGGATTGGTATTTCCTATACTCATTATAATTATATTAAACAAGGAAAGAAGAATCAATCTTAATAACAATAGTAGTCAAAATATAAACAAGAAATAAGAGAATAAGATATTATACTAAAAGAATCAAAATTTCGTAAAATCTCACAAGTTTCATTTAAATGAATTTAATTATTAATCAAAATCAAATTAGTCATTGAAGATTCCTCGTTTTTTCTTTTTATATCAATAATGAGGAGATTTGAAATCATTATCAACAAGATAGTCGTTTAATTGATATCTTCGTATTCCTCTAGGCTGTCCTTCGCGATTCTCTAACCGTATATTTGAGTAAACAGGGTCTCATTATTCCTTTTAGAAGTATGGCAATTTTTTATATTTCACCTATGTCTGACTAAACACCTTTACAAGATAGACAGAAATCGATATCAACACCATTTCTTTGATTAGTTCTCATCATGGTTAAACAATAAAGGCCAGTAAGTTCGTTAACCATCCCCAAATTAAGATTTTTCAAATATTAATCTATTTTGTAATTATGAATTTAGCGTTCTCAATGGATTTGCTCAAAAATATGGACTAGTCAAATAATTTTATTGTTCATAAAATAATTTCGTAATTAAAATTTATAAGGTTAATTGAAAAGCTTTTAATTAATTATATCATAATTACTCCATGAAACTGGATGGAAAAGTAACTATAATTACGGGTGCATCTGGAGGTATTGGAAAATCGGCAGCAAAGAAGATTCTAGAAGAAGGCAGCAAAGTAGTATTAGTTTCAAGAGATAGAAATAGATTAAGAAAAACTGTTGAGGAGATAGGTAGAAATGACAATTTAATATATGCAGCTGCTGACGTTTCTCATGAATCTGAAGTATTGAGTGTTATTGAACAAACATTAACTGCGTTTGACAAAATAGACATTCTTATAAACTGTGCTGCAATAATCAACGATCCCACACCATTTCATTCGATGACTGAGGATCAATGGACTAATTTGATCAATGTCAATCTGAAAGGTACGTTTCAACCTATAAAAGCAGTAATCCCTATTATGATGGAACAAAAATCAGGTAATATAGTAAATATATCGTCACTGCTAGGAATAAGGGCGATACCTAAGGTACCATTTTCAGTATATGGAGTTACAAAAGCGGGCATCATAATGCTGACAAAAAGTATTGCGGTAGAATATGGACAATATAATATAAGATGCAATTGTATTGCCCCTTCAACCATTCGGAGCCCTATAATGGAACCATATTTACAAGATGAAAATGCAAAAAGAATGTTAGAAGGATCATTTCCCTTAAAAAGAATTGGAGAGCCCGAAGATGTTTCTAATGCCATTTTATTTTTGGCTTCTGAAGATTCGAAATGGATAACTGGATCTGTAATGGCTCTAGATGGAGGAATATCAGCCAAGCTGTGATACTTAATCATCAAAGTTTTTTTTTGACAAGATTCAATAAATAAACTAACTAAACTAAATAAATGTTAAAGATAAACAAATTCATTATTATTTGAAGTGTCAAAAATACGATCAAGGTACCAAATCAAGTTTTTGATAAAGCTATCAAAAATTTAAAAATCATTCATGAGTACGAATCATTATGGGTTTGAATTTAAAACCATTGGTTACATCCAATTCTATTAGAATTCCTGAGTTGGTTGGAAAAGTAGTCGCGGTAGACGCATTTAATGTAATTTATCAATTCCTAGCAACAATTAGGGGTCCCACGGGAGAATTGCTTGCGAATATTCATGGAGAACCCACAAGTCATCTTAGTGGACTTTTTTATAGGAACATAAATTTACTTTGTGATGGAGTTAAATTGGTTTATATTTTTGACGGGAAATCACACGAATTAAAAACTAAAGAAATTGAGAGAAGGAAGAAAGTAAAGGAAGAAACTTCTGAAAAATACAATCGTGCTTTGGAAGAGGGAAGAATGGATGATGCAAAAAAATTTAGCCAAGGTACTTCAGTTTTGACTGCCAAAATGATTGATGAATCAAAGTACTTGTTATCTTTGATGGGAATTCCATATGTTGATGCAATGTCAGAAGGAGAGGCGACGGCAGCATTACTATCTAAGAAGGACTTGGCTTACTCAGCTGTGAGTCAAGATTACGATTCCATTTTGTTTGGTGCAAAGAGGCTCATAAGAAATTTGACTATTAGTGGAAAACGAAAGATCCCAAATAGAAACGTATATGTCGATATTGTACCAGAAATAATAGAACATGATCAAGTTTTAAAAATCAATAACATAACCCATGAACAGCTTGTAGATATTGGGATACTTATTGGTACTGATTTTAATCCACGTGGATTTAGTGGTATTGGTCCTAAAAATGCTCTAAAACTAATTCAAAAGTATGAAAAAATAGAAAAAATAGAAAAAATAAAAGAAGAATTATTAAATACTCCATATAATGAAATTAGAGAAATTTTTCTAAATCCCAAGGTTACTAATATTGAGGATTTAAGGATTCGATTTAGAGACATAGAAAAAGAAAAAATTATGAAATATCTTTGCGATGAGAAAAGTTTCTCTATTGAAAGAGTTGCAAATCATATAGGAAAATTAGAAAAGAATATCATGAAAAAAGGTGAATCTCTTGACAAATGGTTTTGAGAAATGACGTTCTTTATAAAATATGTAATCTTGGTATTGGCTTGGATTTAATGGATTATGATAATAGATTTTTGGTTGTTGAATCCAGCTTTGATTTTTTTAATGCAGTATTTTTTTCTGATTTGAATCTTTCTAAATCATAGCTATTCATATCCACAAACTTGATACCTTCAGATATAACAGGATGAACATGTTTTATCCACGAGTATATTTGTTGGCATGTATTTCGATAATCAGGATGGCCTTGAGGAGTCGTACGTAACTCAATCATATGACAAGCTTCACGAAGGTTCATTTTTATAAAATACGGATATTTATAAGCAAAATTAACAACATATTGTGCTTCTACAGGCATTATAGTAGCTATTGACTTGTAAGTATCATTACTAGTATACATACAATCTATATAGTCCTTTTCTATGCCTAATTCAGTTATTTCTTTGGGAATATCAAAACCATATTTTGTTGACAATAATTGCCTGCTCATAGTTAGAAGCCTATGCCTATGAAGATCCCGAAACATTCCATAGTTTGTTGTTAATTCAAAAGAATATTCGATAATCTCAAAAGCCCTTCCTGGTTTGTGACGTCTATTTTCTCTAAACTCAAAATATGCACGAATTATTCCGTGACGTTTTTCAAGAGGAATGTTGGTAACATATTCTAATAGCTCGGACATAGAAAGATTGGTGCCATACTCATGTAATATGAAGGAAGCCAATCTGACTTCTGCTTCAATATTAGGCAGATGATGTAGCAACCTAACATTTACAATTGTATTTTTGTTCTCATGTAATAAATTATGCGAGGTATCATTTGTAGTAATGTTATGGTATTTCTGATCAAAACTCTTGTCTAAAATTTTTAAAATGGATTCTCTGGTTTTACTCAGATAATTTAAATTTGATGTACTATGTAAATCCCTCGATCTCCTGATGAATGGTTCGATGTATTTTTTCATTTCATCATACAATTGAATGCCTAGTTCCTTAACTTCATTCAAGTCAGAAGAATTCATTTTAAATAAAAGATATTCAAAAGCTCTTCCATTTCCTGTGATTGCAAGATTCGTTAGAGTCGAGGACGGAAGAAGATTTCTCAATACATCTAATGCTTTGGCTTTAATGGATGAATTGTATATCTTATTTGCAACATCTATATCTGTTGAATTCCGTAGACTACAAAAGGGACTATCCATGCCAATTTCAGAATTATGAAAGGGCAAATTGTCGATTGGAATTTTTTCTTTAAGATATTGCTGCATAGGGTTTATATTTTCAGTATAGATATCAAATGCCAGATCACAAGACTTTACATAATTTTCAGCATAATTAGACGACATAATTCGTTTATCCCTATAATATTTATATAATCCATTAATTTTTTTATCAAATGCAACATAACGAGACGATTTTTCTAAAAAAGATAAGCCGATTCTGTGATCTTCTATTTTTTGTGTAGATATATTTGAAATCCATTCCAATGCACATTGAGCGGTACCAAGCTCCGCTACAGAATCATCTCCATATTCCAAAAGAACTCTATTATAGAATTCTTGACCCCTATTAGGGTTAGATAGAAATTCATCGATATAGACTCTTCTCATTGTCTTATCAGTCCTAGAGTATCTAGACATCAAAGCACCACGATCAACTTGGTTAGGTGTAATTATTGCAAATACATTATCCTCAGAATTAGAAAAATGTGACTCTAATTCTTTTTTTTCATGGTCGCTAAAACTTTCGTAATTCATTTTATACCAACATGATCGTTTCCATGCACGTTTGAAATATTAATGTTGATTAAATATTACAATATTATAAATTTTTTTTCACACAGCGAGCATTATACTGGTCTAATAATAAAATACATGAGCGAATTAAAGCTCGAATTTGTCAGTAAAAAAGTTAAAGACATGTATGGAACATTCATCGGAAAAGTTGTAGGGATTATCACAGATATAGAGGGATCTATCGAGTCAGTTAGTGTGGATTGTGGATCTAGCGGGATAAAAAATTTACCGTATGAACAACTATTGGTTCAAGGTGATTACGTTATTTTCATACCCCGATGGAGATTGGATGCTCAAAAACTACTGAGAGAAAAATCTTTGACATTAAAAAGGATTAAGGCATTGCAGGAAATCGTGACTGATGATGACAGCATGAAAGATGATGCAGAACTGATATACTTGAAATACCAAAAGAGGTTGGATGATTTAGGTGAAAATACAAAAGAAATCATAGAGAGGTTGAATCAAAGAATATCAGAAATTGACATGGAATCAAAGAGAATAAAGTCGGTTCTTTTCGATGCAAAGTTACAGTATAAGAGTAACGAAATAACTGAAGATATTTATCAACAAATAACTATGCACACGAATGAATTAATAGAACATGTAAATTTAGAAAAAACGGAAATTAATAATATCATTAATAAGCTAACTCAACAAACAGTTGACAATACAGTTACTGCCAATAATAATGATCAATTGACTATCCAGAACGACGACAAAGAAGAAGTAATGGAGTATGATATACAAAAGACAATTCAAGGATCTGAACAGACAATAGATTATAATGACGGTCTACAGCAAGGCCAGCAAGGAGATGTAGAGGTAGACATGGAGGCAACTGAGGAATCCAATAATGAAGTTACTAACTATGTTGAAGCTTCGATAGAAAACACAACAGATAGCCAGGAATCTACACATATAATGGCTACCAATAATTGATGTTTTGTCGGTGTAGAAGAGTAATAATGTAATATTACTTTAGTTCATTTTAATTTTAGGTTCTGCAGGATTGATTTTACCTTTTTTTATTCTGATTGCAATTGTGATTAATAAATGATATTTGAAATAATTATTCTAAATAAAATTATGAAAATATAGGATTTGTTTTACTTAGGAGTTGTTGAACTTAACAATTCTCCAATTTCATTGTGCATCTTAAGAAAATTCAAGCCTTTTTCTGTTGTTTTATAAGTTTGAGAGCCTTCAACATACTCAATTAGATTATTTTCAATTAATACTGATAAATATTCTCGTAATTGTGCATAGCTCAAAAATGCTTTATACATTATTTTTGTTTTGGTAGCACCGCCATTGGCTGCATCAAGAATCATGGCCACTATTTCAGTTCTACTTCTATATTTCACAGTTTACTTTCGTTCTTTCTATTTATTTTAATTTATTGCAACAATTACATATAACATTCCTATATAAGTTTATTAGGGGAGGTAAGATACGATGTTTAAAATAAGATCTAGTGATAAATTTTGTATTTTGTATAGAATCAATCTATTCTAACATTGAATGTATTCCAGATATAGTAAGTGAATATTCATGTCAAATAAAAAAAGAATTTATGCTAAGGAAATTATCACTTTCACATGAATGATCCCCAGATTAGCAAGGATAGAAACCCAGAAATCATTTCCTTAGAAGGAATTAGGTTAAAGCAAATAAAAGATGAAGCCCAGCGTGATCCAAATCAATTCTGGTCAAATTGTGCAAAAAACTTGGTATGGTTTAAAGAATGGCAGCAAATATTAGATTGGAAATATCCTTTTGCTAAATGGTTCTGTGATGGAAAATTAAATGCGGCTTATAACTGTCTAGACAAACATTTGACCACCGATAAGAAAAACCAAGCAGCAATTATTTGGGAAGGCGAAGATGGGGAATCGGTTACCATCACATACAATCAATTGTCTCAAAGGGTAAATCAATTGGCCAATGCATTCAAAAAGATGGGTATTAAAAAGGGAGATAGAATTACAATATATCTTCCAATGATACCAGAATTACCGATATCGATGCTTGCATGTGCGAGAATCGGAGCAATTCATTCGGTCATTTTTTCTGGGTTTAGCTCTCAATCGATTATAGATAGAGTAAATGATGCAAAGTCTAAAATAATAGTTACCGCCGACGGCGGATATAGAAGAGGAAAAATAGTACCATTAAAAAGAATAGTTGATGATGCTGTAAAACATACCTCATCTATTGAGAAGGTGATCGTTGTTAAAAGAACTCATGAGAATATAATTATGGGAGAGAGGGATGTTTGGTATGAAAACGCCGTAAATAGAGAGTCAAGTTTTTGTCCATCAGAATGGATGGAAAGTAATGATCCTTTATTTATCTTATATACCTCGGGAACTACTGGCAAACCTAAAGGAGTAGTACATGGGAGTGGCGGATATTTAACTCATTTATATAATTCCGCAAAATGGGTATTCAATTTTAATGCAACCGATATTTTCTTCTGTACAGCGGATATAGGTTGGGTAACCGGACATAGTTATATTGTATATGCTCCATTAATGCACGGGGTAACAGAAATCCTTTATGAGGGGGCACCAGATTTTCCGCATCCAGATCAATATTGGAAAATAGTTGAAAAACACGGTGCAACTATACTGTACACTACTCCAACAGCACTGAGATCCTATATGAGGTATGGAAATGAAATACCCAATTCTTATGACTTATCTAGTTTGCGATTACTAGGTACCGTAGGAGAACCGATAAATCCTGAAGTTTGGAAATGGTACTTCGATGTAATCGGAAAAAATAAGTGTCCAATAATAGATACATGGTGGCAAACTGAAACAGGCGGAATCATGATAAGTATGTGTCCAGGGATTGAAAGCATAAAAATGAAACCTGGTTCAGGAACATTGTCATTACCAGGGATTGAAATAGAAATAGTCGACGATAAGGGTATAAAGGTAGAAGATGGTAAAAAAGGATATTTAACCATCAAGAAACCATGGCCCGGAATGCTTATTTCACTATGGAACAACAATGAAAGATACAAGAAAACTTATTGGGAAAGGGTGGATAATAGTTTCTTTGCGGGCGATTTTGCATATCAAGATAATGACGAATATATATGGATACTAGGAAGAGCAGATGACATTTTAAAGGTCGCGGGTCATAGATTGGGAACTATAGAGTTAGAAAGTGCATTTGTATCTCACCCATCAATCGCTGAAGCTGCTGTTACCAGCAAAAGTGATGAAATTAAGGGTGAAACTATCATAGCATTTTTGGTATTAAGGAAAGGAATGGAGTCATCACAAAATTTAAACGTAGAGGTAAATGAATATATCAAGCGTACAATAGGACCAATTGCAGCGGCTGAAAAGATATACTTTGTAGACAAGTTACCGAAAACGCGAAGTGGTAAAATAATGAGAAGGCTTTTGAAATCCATCGTAAATAAAGAAACTATTGGTGACATCTCAACTCTTGAGGATGAAGCATCAATTGAAGAGATCACTCATGAATTAAATGCGATTAATAAACAACTATGAAGACACCTTATCTACTTAAATATTCCAATTAAATTAAGCGGTTCTTATCCATAAAGCTCTTGATAGATATCAAGGATATTTATAAAATCATTCTCTATAATAAATTTTCATTAGGGATAAGGGTATATGTGAATAATATAACGTGGACTTGATAAGCTTATTTAGATGACAAATAAATAATTTGAGGATAAGAGAATCAAATAGAAATTATTTCTAATTTTGAAGATTCGGATATATTGTGGTACTGAATGAATCCAGATATACCAGCTAATACAAATTTAGCAGGTTTAGTATTTTTGAATGTACATGCTGATGAATCAAGAATAGTATCACAAGGTTGGGCATTTTTCTTGGTATAAACAACATTACCCTCTTGATCAAACCATATTAAATCTAAAGGATATCTAATATTTAATAGCCACATAGCATACAAATCAGGTTTATCATAAATCAGTAGCAATCCGGAATCAAGGCTTAATTTTTCATCTCTAAAGGTTAGCCATCTTTGTCGATCAAAGTCTGTATCAGCAATTTCAACTGTCATGAGTTTTTCATCAATTTTTATTGTTCCTTTCGAAAAATCAATGTCCTTATTTGTGATATCTGATGGAATAAATACTATTCCTAATATTCCTATGATAAATGCTGAGATAATTACAGGAATAAGAAGAGTTATTTTTTTTACCATCTTTTAAATAATAAAAAATAGAGGTATTTTAAGAATAAGTAAAAATTAAAAAGATCTAGGGCTGGCTAGGTCTGTGATTCTCCACAAGCTGGACATAACCTGATACTTTTAGACATTTTTGAACCACATTCAATGCAATATCTAAATTCAATCTTGCTCATTCAACAACATATAGAACTAAATGTAATATATTTTATTTACATCAGAGCATGAAATATATATAAATTAAAGTTAGAAATCCAAGTAAGTTTGTCTTTTATTTTGATCTATAACCATTATTGAAAGATCGCTAAAGTTTTTATTTATAAGTGAATCTAGTTTTCCCTTATATACAGTTTCTTTTTCATTATTTGTTAGATTTTCAAACACCCATACTTCTATTTTCGAAGTATCAATTCCTTTTTCTTTAATAAAGAATGAGATTTCTGCAGGCATAAAGTTTTTTGATAGATCAGATGGCCACGGCCTTGGCACTAATATTACACTTTTTTTATCGATTATTGATTTTACTAGCTCAATTTTTTTCTCTTCAATATCACCGGTTACATGAAAAGTAATGATACTGGCTTTGTCCAATGGAACCCGAGATTTTGCTGATGCTATTTGTACTGAACTTATACCGGGGATTATTTCGACATTCTCGTCACCAAACAAGTTTAGAAGTCTATCAACGACCTCTGATTCGGAGAAATTTGCATCGCCTGTAAACGGGACAGTACATATATCAGCTTCCTTCATCAAATTACTGAACACATCTAGATATACATCCTCTTGATTCTTCATCGTTATTTCAAATATTCGATGATAAGATCTGTCTAGAAGATGTCTTATAGTATTAAGAGTGTATTTATATCCTATAATGAATTTAGATTTTTTGATTATATCAATGGAATACTGAGTCAGGTATTCTTTTGATCCTGGGCCTACACCTACAACATATAATTTTTTTGTCAAGTAAAATTACTAATAATTATACTTCATATTTAAGTGATAAATCGAATATATAGAGAATTAAGAAGAATATAAAACTATTTGCTAAGCTAAAGTGAAAAAAATAAAAATAGTATGGGAGTTTAGCCCTCTTCCCAGCCTTTCATAAATATGGCGTTTTTCTTTAATGGGATTGGTTGTCCTGGCGTATATTCCATTGGTCTCATCCAGAAAATTGCTTTTGTTGGACAAACACCAATACAAGCACCATCAGAAATACATCTCTCTGGATAAAAGACAAATGCTTTACCTCTTTTCCAACCTTCTACAGGTTTTACTCTTAATACATCTGGACCAAGAGCTGTACAAATTTCTACACATAAAGCACACCCAATACAATGCTGTTCACTAACATCTGGAAGTATTGCTACTGGCATCTAATAATTCACTGTAGGTAAATCTTCATCAAAACTATTTAAACACTATGGCATTTTATAACGATGATATAAAATAATCTAACTTTATCCAAGTAGAATATAAAGTTAGATTAGATCTCTCTTGGAATATTTTCAATCATCGTCCATTCTATAATCGCACCAGCTAAAAGCATTATACCTACTAGCGCGACTTCTACTAATAGGTATATCAAAGACTTTTTTGTGAATTTCTTTTTTATGAGTTCGAAGAACAAAATCCCACCTCTAGATATTGCTAATCCATAGGATAAAAGTTCCAAAATACCAAATGGTGTCAAGAAAATTATCAATGGATTATAATAGGAAGTAGGACTAGACATGTCCATTATTGAATTAAATACTAGACCAGTTGAAAAACCAGAAATAGTTCCCATTATAATACCGATTACAGGAATAAACATCACTAGTGCGATTTTTAGATTATTAAAAAAAATACCAAATTCATCAATATCTCTTATTTGATTAATAAAATTTTTCGATAACTCCTTGGAAAATGATTCATCCATTTTAAATGAAAAACCTACAAAGAAAATACCCAAAAAGAAGAGTATGGCTACAAAGAAAAGCATAAGTCTCTTTTTAATCGAGATCAGCATTACTAAGTATCTAATCTTAAATCGATATAAAAAGACTTAAAAAATATCTTGAATTAATTAATTTGACTATTGAACGTTAATCTTAATCTCTCAAAAATAATTTCATTTATAACCAGCAGGGGGTTTCAGATACACCCCGATGCACTGGTATTGATTGAAAATACGAAAGGAGAAATGATTCAAATAGTCGAAGAGATACTTACAGAAAAAAGAGAAAGAAAGGAGTCCAATATTATTTCTTCAGAAGATATCAGAAATGCATTGAATCTTTCAAATGACACTACGTTGACAGAAAATGACAAAGATGATAATAGCAATTCCATTATCTTAAACAGTACTGATAGTGACAAGCACTCAGATATTGAGAAAGTAATCGAAAAGACGGCACTAGAGCTTATCACCCATAATCCAACAGGGTTTAACCAGAATTATTATAATAACAATATAGTATACGATTCGAATTATAGTATCAATAGTGGTGAAGGAGTTGAGGGGTATATTTCTTTGTTTAGGAGCAGATTCGATAAATCATTGAAGATCTTATCTAATAGACCAGACAGCAAAAGAATAAAAAAAATTGTAAGTATAAAACAATCATTCAGTCAATCTCGGAATAACTCCAATTCAAATTTGCATTCGAAAGAGAGAAATGAAGAAACCCTGTTTGTTGCGGGATTGGTTATGGAAAAGAAACAAAAAAAAAATAGTTATAATATCGCTATTGATGATCAAACAGGCTTACTGGAAATAGCAGCATATAACGATGACTTGAAGAAGCAAATTTCATTATTGACTTTAGATCAAATGATCATGATAGAACTTGAGAACAATGTAAAAAAAAAGAACTATGTGATGAAGAATTTGTATTCGTTGGATGTGCCAGATCGAATTTCAAATAGAGCTCACTCTGAGGTTTATGCGGTTTTGATATCTGACTTGCACATAGGTAGTAAATTTTTTATGGAAAATGAATTTCAAATGTTTTTGGACTGGTTAAATTTTACAGGAGAACATAAAGAGATTGTTTCAAAAATAAGATATATTTGTATATGTGGAGACTTGATAGATGGAATAGGTATTTTTCCACATCAGGATAAAGAGTTGCTCGAAAAGGATTCTTTTTCTCAGATGGAACATGCTACAAAACTATTGTCAAAAATACCTAAGCATATGAAGGTATTTTTGATTCCTGGAAATCATGATCTGGGAAGACGTGCATTGCCTCAACCAGCAATCCCCAAAAAGTATGCAGATAAGATTTACTCTTTAAGTAATGTCACCATGTTGGGTAATCCTTGTATGATCGATATGGAGGGGGTTAAGACTCTAATGTTCCATGGTCAAAGTTTAGATGACACTATTGCTACTATACCTGGATTAAGCTATTCCAAACCTGCTGAAGCAATGAAGATTTTACTAAAATCCAGGCATCTCTCACCTATATATGGGCAAAGAACGCCTATAGCCCCAGAAATTGAAGACATGATGGTTATCGAAGAAGTTCCTGATATTTTTCATTCTGGACATGTTCATGTAATTGACGTGGATAGCTACAAAGGAACATTAGTAGTGAATTCCGGAGCCTGGCAAACCCAAACACCTTTTCAACGTGCTATGGGAATTACTCCTACCCCTGGAATAGCAATAGTAATTAATTTGTCTACCCTGAAACCTTATCAAATAAATTTTACAAACTTCTAATCAAGTGAATATGGGATGTAATAACTAACCGAATAAGTTACAAGTAATCTAACAATGTAGGTTGTTCTTCTTTTAATTGAAATATGAAATTTAGTTCTACAATCAATGATTCTACCCTACTTCTCAAATAATTTGTCACTTTAAAGTTATTGCACATGTTCTCGGCTAATACTACATATTTTCCAACTGAACCCCGCGTAACAGTTTGTAGTAAGGTATGGTTACAATTTAAACATTTACCATATAATGGAATTCTTCTATACTTTTCACCACATTTATTACATCTGAATGACTGTGACGAATAGGAACGCATGTTACCCATAATATCAGGAATAATATGTGTTGTTAGAACCATTGAAATGACTTCATTCGTATCTACCGAGTTGATAAGATTTGCGGTTGCTATTTGCATTTCTAATTTTTCGTTCATAGTATTTAAAGTGGAATATGCACTTCGATTTATATCAGATATTAATGTATTTGTAAAGTGGGTAAAACCATAATCATAGAATTGTTTATTTGTACCGATTCGATTTTTTAGTATTTCAATTGAATCTAAAACATCAGAAGCTTTGACTCCTAACCAAGTATTTTGATAAAAGCTAAGAGGATACTTTTCTACAATATCAACATTATGAGCTTGTCTCTGAACCTCATGAGGTAACACAATTGGTTGTATAAGTAAAGGAGCATCCATCAGTCCACCTATTTTGTCAGGCAAAAAGGAATATGAAAAATTTAGGAAAGCATCAAATAATAAAATAATTGAATCGGCATCTCCATCACAATCTCTTCTTTTAGCTGAGTGCCATATGGGCGAAC
This sequence comes from Candidatus Nitrosocosmicus sp., assembly GCA_035276505.1. Lineage (GTDB taxonomy): Archaea > Thermoproteota > Nitrososphaeria > Nitrososphaerales > Nitrososphaeraceae > Nitrosocosmicus. Next base: position 7,218 of record DATELO010000064.1, on the reverse strand, counting down.
CTAAGCAAACTTGCGATTCTGTAAAACCAATTATGCGTCCGATAATGCCAACGGAAGTATGAGGAGCCAATCCCACAATTAAGTGTCCAATTAAATCATTTTCAGTATAAGCATTGTAAATCGGTGGTAAGTTATACAAACTCACCATTTCCTCATCTATAAATTTAGCAGTCTTTAAAAGATATTTTGCAGAATCCAAAGGAATTATTACATCTTGGATCAACAGTTCTATAATTTGCATATCGGATTTAATTTCCACATTTTGATAATCAACTGAATAACCTAATTCTCTTAATCTCGAAATGGATGTATTTATGAAGGATGGCATAAAATGAGTAAGTGGTTCGTTTGTTGCATCGAATCTTATTGTACCGTCCTTAAATACAGATAGTCCACTCTTTTGTCTAAGTATGCCTTTCTCAATTTGTTCTGCTTCCTTATCTTTCCCCATCAATGATTTTACACCTTTTAGTGGAGAATTCGCTTTTAAACTCAGGTGATTTTCGGCTTTTTCAATTAAAATCTTTAATGGAAATTTTATCGGAGAGAATGTTTTATATTCGTTACCACACTTTAAACATTTATTATTTATTTTCATTTTGTCCAAAGAATTGAAAGGCAAATCAAGAGATTCAATTTTACAGACATTGCAAATAAATTTAATAGGAGTTGGTTCATTGCATTGGCTACAATTAGTACCTAATGAAGGGACATTACAATTGTAGCAAAACCTATTAGATTTTTCTGAATAAAAGGATTCGATATTGGATGCTTTTAAAAGATCTCTCATGGGCCCGCCTTTGTTACCTACTGGAAATAACACATGAATAGGAGGTTTCATTTTGCGCTCTGCGGCTTTTTCTGGCCTCCCGACTCGAACAGAGATAGAAGAAGAAAATTTTGAGCGAATTTTTACAATGGATACTGAATTTATAAGTTTGATAACATTTACCTTACTCTCATTCTTTTCAGATTCCAGACTTTCTATTATAGCTTCTATATTTAAGATGACATTATCTCTTAATAAATAATTGGCTAATATTGTAAAAGGAGCTCCGTCTTTATACTCCCACGTCGAAGACAATATATTTTGAAATTCAGGGATAAGTAGATATACCAATGCTAAAATTTGGGATTCATCCGATAATACAATAGCATTACTGGATGCATCAAATTGATGAAATACTCCAAGTTTTTCTAAAATATTTTTTAGTTTATTATCATAATGAAGCATAATTTGTTTATTATTTGAACTATTGTTTCTATCTGTGTTAAAAGACGAAATAAAAGATATCAATATTTTTCTGGCAAATAGAAAATCTTTTACTGATATAGCTTCCCAATAAAAGCAGTATTTAGGATGTAAAGGAATATCAAGTTCTACAGATATCCTTAGTGCTTCATTGAAGGATGGGATAATATAAGGATTCGAACTGAATTCAACTAATCTCTTATATTCTAATATACTCTTCTCGGTTAATACATTGGGATGTTCTAATTTTTCAAATAATTCTTGAGTCCATATTTCTTCGACATAACTAGCTGGCAATAATTGGGCGTTATTCTCTAGGAAGTCTCCGTAACTGATCAGGATATCTCCAAGATATAGAATTTTGACCACCTGAGATCTTAATTCTATAGCCTGTTCCACAGTGTTAATTTGTAAAACAGTTCCATCTTCTAATTTCACTATTGGTGGTTCGATTGTATCCACAAGTGCTATAGTAGAGGCCTTACCAGGGACATCCATCTTTATTTGTGTTCCAACTACAACTGCTGAATTTAATAATACAGGAATAGTGCTGTGTATGCCTATTGTCGCAAATCCGGAATTAAAGCATCTTCCATACCTTAGCCGAAACCCACCTATTTTCTTACTCATAGATAATACCGGTCTACCCGTAATTACTTCAGACATTCTATGACTTACTGTATCATCATCCCCAGTTTGTATAGCACCATTCAGATTTGCAAGCCAATCCCATCCTTCCAGACCAAGGGTATCTACTAATTTCATCAGTTTCCTACATCTACCTATCAAGCCATCATTCATTACTCTTAGTGCTCCTCCTCTCACTCGATCTGTTTTTATTCTTTTCATTTCTCTATGAATAACTAATTCAACTGGGTCGGTGTCGACTCCATCAATCTCTACAGGTAAATTAGAAATGCAAAAATCAACGTCTGTGTCGAGGACTTTAAATTGAAAGTTACCAACTTCCCTTTCATATAGTCGCAATTCCTCAACAAATCTTCCAGTTTCATCATCAAAAGAGTTGGTTTGATATTTTCCAAGTCCTGAAACTTTTCTAACGTGGTCTGCTATAAGCATGGTTAAGGCTGCTTCTGTTCCTCCCGCAGATCTAATAGGACCAGCAAATGAGATAGAAAGATATTCAGACCCATCCTTATTCTTTTTTATTTGTACATCGGATATCCCTTGGAGTGGTGCAACAGTAACGCCTTCCGTTACCACAGCAAGACTTACTCTAACTGCATTTTCTAATTTAGTTCTAAGATCTCCCGCTCCGTATTCACCAGTCGCAATCTCTTCGGCTATCTTCAGGGCTGCCTTCTCTTTTGAAGTATAATTTAGTAAAGCTCTTAATCTATCAGCAATGTCTATATCGTGCATTTTAGCAACCCTATCCGCTAAATCATATGCTATCTTCGGTTCAACATAGTTTGTAACATCAAAACCCTTTTTCCTAGCTTTCTGAGCCATTATATGAAGGCTGTCAACCTGCCGGAGAAGGCCTAGTTGATATTTTTCATAGTAACTTGGCATCGAAATAGTTTCTAATCTTATTTTAGCTTCATCTACTAAATTCATAATTAATCACTACTGTTATTTTACGAACGAATAGCTGAAATAATATCAACAAATTTCTTCTCCCAATCAGGATCACGTTCTAAAAGTGTACCAATAACTAAGATATCCGCTCCTGCATCGACCAACTCCTTAGCTATTGATGAATCTCTTATACCCCCTCCAACAATTAGTAATCCTTCAAAAAACTTCCGAACATTAGATATCATTTCGGGTGACACGTTCTTCTTAGCTCCGGATCCTGCCTCCAAATAAACAAATCGCATACCCAAATATTGTGCCGCTAAAGAATACATAACTGCAATATTCGATTTTTCAAATGGTATTCCTTTAGCTCTCCCAATAAACCATGCGGTAGTATTTTCACCAATTATTATATATCCAGTAGGTAAAGGTTCGATTTTGTACTTTTTAACCAGTAAGGCTCCCAGAGCCTGTGCACCTGAAATAAAGTAGGGGTCCTCGGAATTCAACAAAGAGGTAAACAAAATTGCATCCGCATTGGGAGAAACACCTGTAACATTACCAGGAAATAATATTACAGGAATAGATATTGTAGATTTAATTGACAACACTAATTTATCTAGATTTAACTGGTCTATTGCAGAAGAGCCTCCAACTAAGATGGCTGATGCACCCAGGTTCTCCACCTTCCTTGCAACACTAGCAATATCATCATAATTCTCTGAATCTAATAAAGCAAAACATAGTTTTTTATGCTTTCTCAATTCATCATTAATATAATTCTCTACTCTGCTCAATATTATACTATGGCTATATAAATTGGATTAAATTTAATGATTGCGACGAGTTTAAAAGATTAAATTTAGTGATACAATATTGTATAGCTAGTGAAAGATACCGGCGATATAAATAATATGCTTTTTTTTAAATTAATTGAAAATTCTATATTTACCCACAGACAAATTCAAATAATTTATAATTTCAGCATTAACAACAAAATGGCATACGAAATTAGTTCGGGTGCATATTACAGACAAGTTAAACAAACAAGGACAAAATTAAAAAAGATATACTATTCTATAATGCTCTTGAACTTGATAAATTTATTGAATACTAATCAAATATCTGCTTTAACTTCAATAATAGATCAACTTAGACTACTGAATGATAATCATGAAAAATATCACAAGGATGACTTGACAAAGATTATGGATGTAATTGATGAAATGATAATCAAGGTGATTAATTTGTGATATATCACTAATTAACGTCTAGATAGATAATCTAATAACATCGCCTGCAATAAGGTTATATCACACTTTACTGTCATATTCATGTGAGTCCGGAATTTTTGTTATTGATGTTTAATTATTCCATTATCCCATTTATTTCTGCGATTATTCTCACCTATATTATATTGAAGGGATATCAAAAATTAAAATATCGATCTTTTTGGAGACACCGCATAGATATACTAGCATCCAATATAGAAAAACAAGCAAGAGAGCAAACAAGCCAAGTAGAACAAATATCAAATCAGTTAACAGGAATATATGAAAGGATTGGTAAAACTGAGGAAAAAATGAAAGAAATTCAAGAAATGAAGTATGTGTTGGAGGAACATTTAGAATTGATGAATGACGAAAAAATCAAATCACATTTGTCTGTAACATCACCCATTCGAAACAACGTAAGTAACATAAGTGATGTTAGCGATACATATAATCACCGTAAAAAATCACAGAATCACATTCAATTAACACATGGTGACGAACGTAGGAATGGTACGATCGAGTATATCCTTAAAAAGTTAGAAGATACTTCGTTAAGCACTAAAGAAATCCAGGTAATGATAGGAAGAACAAGAGAACATACTTCAAGATTGATGAAAAAATTGTACGACGAACATCTAGTTGAAAGAGAAATATCTAACAAACCTTTTAGATATACAATTACAGATGAAGGTCGTAGACGGTTGTCAAAGCATTCTTCTTTAAATATTCATTATCACTCGGAGAATCCGGATAATGAGAGTTCAACTGATCGGCTGATAGAGAATCAGTAATATCATAGGCCGGAGCTAGGCTATTCTTTTGACTTCTAATTAACTTGTAAATCCATTCTTTTCCTCTTTTACTTCTTATTAACTTACGTTTCTCGTGATATCTAGATAGGTAAGTTGAAATCAAACTAAGTTGTAATTGTTCACCATAGAGTTCTTCGTAGGACTCTACAATATTAGACGATGTAAAGGTGCTATATGTAAAGTTATTCTCGATTAATGTCCATATTTTTGATTCAATTGAGTTGTTTGTTATATTCTGTTTTGTATAATGGTTGCGGAAAATATCGCTTTGTTCCTCAGGTGTTTTTGGATTTTCAACCAAGTCCCCTTTCGATATATTTAGCGATTCAACTAACTGTAGAACCTTTTGAATCTTTACTGTGGATAGATTTCCTTCTAAAGATAAATTGTACTTACCGCCTTCTGCATCCTCTAATTCAATTTTTATCTTCTTTTTTCCAGTGGACAATCTATCTTCTCTGTGAATATAATATTTGGTGTTAACTTAACAATATAGAGTAAATTTTGATAACAAAATGATGAGCTTTTATTAACAAGAATGAGCATAAATTATAACTTTTTTTAATTGTGTTGTTAATATCGTAAATGGATTACTAGTGGTTCTAGTTCCACTGGAAATAAAGGGGTTGATTCACGCTTGTTATCTGTGTGAATTAATCAAATGACTCTGCACTGGAAATAAAGGGGTTGATTCACGCTTGTTATCAGTTGTGACTTAACTGTAAATATTAATGTTAAATTAATCTTATAAAGGGAGACCCCATAGTTTCTCGTGCAATTAAATTAAATATTTAATCATAATATGATATAGATGATTTTTATTAATAGGTTTAAATTAATTGATTATAGTGTTTAAGATATAATGTTAATAACAAAAATTAAATTCACATGTTTTTATCTTATTATTATTCGATAAGAAGAGAAGGGGTGTGCCTCTTGATTTATTATTATTAAAATGAGAAGTATATGGATTCAGATTATTTAGATAACATATTTGATAAAGCAGTCAAAGGAACCGCTTTAATTAAGAATAGAAAGACCTTAACAATAGACTATGTTCCGGAAAAACTACCATTTAGAGATGAAGAGTCTAAGATTATTGCTCAAGTATTATCGGTTGTATTGAAAAATGGAAGACCATCTAATCTATTGGTATTTGGAAAACCCGGAACCGGAAAGACCGCAGTAGTTAAAAATGTAATTACTAGGTTAAAGAAAAAATCTATAGAACATGGGGTGGAAATAACTGTTACTATAATTAATGCAAAGATTTCAAATACTTCATACAAGGTTTTATACGACATAGCTGAGGAAATTGGAATTAACCGCTTCGACAAGAAACTAAGGGTTCATTTTACAGGACTATCAATGGGTGAAGCCACAGATAGGATTCTTGAATACTTAAAGAAAAACAATCTACATGTATTGTTAATTATTGATGAAATCGATTCTTTAGTAGATAGAAATGGAGACGATGTTTTATATAGTCTTACTAGGGCAAATGAACGTTTGTTGGATAGCGGGTTTATATCATTAATTGGAATCTCCAACAGTCTTACATTCAAAGACAAATTGGACCCAAGGGTACGAAGTAGCTTAAGCGAAGAAGAATTAGTGTTTAATCCTTATACAATTACTCAACTAAGAGAGATTCTAAATGATAGGTCAAAACTGGCATTTAACGATGGATCCATCAGTCAAGCTGCAATTAATTTATGTGCTGCTGTGGCCGGCAAAGAAAATGGAGATGCTAGGAAAGCAATTGATCTGCTGAGAGTTGCTGCTGAAATTGCTGAAAGAGAAAGGGATAATATGGTCAATGAAAATCATATAAGAGAAGCACAAGAAAAAATTGAAAAGGATACCAATTACGAAGTGATTAGAAATTCCACCACACACACAAAATTAATTATTCTAGCAATTTTGAAATCTCAAACTGGAATGACTGGCGATGTTTATGACATATATGTTTCGCTTTGTAACCAAATCGAACATGATTCATTAACTCAAAGAAGAGTAACTCAAATAATCAGTGAGTTAGATCAGCTAGGATTGATCACTTCCAATGTAGTAAGCCATGGAAGATATGGTCGTTCTCAAATAATCAAAATTGCTGTTTCTTCTGATACCGTAACTAAAGCATTAAAGGATGATAATTTCATTTCTATTTTATTATAATTATTACACGATTAATTAAATTGTGATCGATTGTTCTGATCGAAAGACATGATCGAATGGACAGCTTTTTATAAATACTTGATCATCAATGTTCTATTCGATAATAATGAAATATAGAAGTAGAACAGAAATAACTGTCTTAATACTAGAAGCAGCAAAC
>DATELO010000063.1:0-5661 GCA_035276505.1 Candidatus Nitrosocosmicus sp. | reverse complement strand
CTGCAGGGATTTCGAAATGTTGAACTGTTGGCAATTTATGAAATTACCTCCGATTGGCAATATACTAATTTCATCTTTATCATTTATACTATTGTCAAAAAATTTTAAAAGGATTTCTCTTCATATGAAGATTAACAAATTGATCTAATACTTTCTGAAATTCATAATAGAGTATATGGGCCATTTATCTGGCTTATGATTACAAAAAGTGAAAATCTAGATCAAAAATAAATAATATTTCAGTGGTTATACCGTTACACTCAGACTCTAATGAAAAATAGGCATGATTCCTTTGAATCGGAGAAACATAGTAAAAGGCTACATTCATGCTATAAGTACTACCCAAGTCATCGAATTCACGGTTAATGTCATTATACCACCATATAAGAAGACCATGATGACGCTGAACAAGATAGAAACTCGGTACTCATTTCTATCTTACCATTATTGGGTTCAATACAAAAGCATGAGAAAGGTTCCCCATGTGAACTTCTAATTGATGCCTTTACTATATTTTTCTATATCATTATTACCCATTATGAGATGGTTACAAGAAAATAATACATACAACAAACCACGTTTTAAGAATTATAGAAAACAAAGGATAGTATGTAGATTCAATTGTCGTGCGTTGATGAATAAGTTGATGATCTGGCAGGATCCGCACAACCCAGTGATATACTATCCTCTGTTATTGAAACTTGTCTCTGTTGCCGTTCTCAGTTGCAGTAGTTATCTAATCCACAAGAGCGCAATTTATTTTATATATTCACAACCACAAAAGACTAACTCTTAATTGATGTATAATAATTACAATCGAAGGATAATAATTACCAACTCTGTTTATCTATACTGTACAAAAGATATTATCTCTAAATCCATTGACATTCTAATGTATGTTATAAGGTATAAAGAAAGTTAATACGTTGTCAAAAATATTTATTCCTGACATCTCTTTTTTGAGTGATGATGATAAAAGAGGTATGTTAAATTAATTTTATTCTGCTAATTCAAATTAGTAACTATATGAGCTTTGATCAATTCAAAAAAGACTCGATTTAATCGATAGATAAGGCTTCGAATAAATATGAATTATCCGTCTACGCAGTGTATTATATATATACCATATACTAATCAATCAAATACATCACAAAGGTGAATATGTTTTGACAAGCTATAATAAATCTAAGTTTGATAATTCAAAGTCATAAATGAATAATATAAAAAAAATTCCAGACGGTTATCATTCAATTACACCTTCATTAGTGGTAAAAGATGGGAAGAAAGCCATAGATTACTATAAAAAAGTTTTCGAAGCAAAAGATAAAGGAACCATGATGACCCCAGATGGTAAATCTGTAGCTCATGCAGAATTGGAAATAGGGGACTCCAAAATCATGTTATCAGATGAATTTCCGGAAATGAAGTGTCTATCACCTACAAGTATTGGTGGAAGTCCAATTTCTTTGTATTTGTATGTTGAAGATGTAGACAAAACCTTCAATCTTGCGGTTTCGGAAGGTGCCACAGTTTTATACCCTGTTGCAGATCAATTTTGGGGAGACAGACATGGAAGCATACAAGATCCATTTGGACATATTTGGTCAATATCAACACATGTAAAAGATCTTAGTGAAGAGGAAATTAAGAAAGCAGCTGCTGAAGCATTTTCAAAAACATCAAAATAATAAATCCATCTATTTTATTGTCGAATTATTTTTTATGCTTAGATAAGATTATTGACTTACGATTTGATACAATTTATAATATACCAACACACATAGATACCAAATGAATTATCATCAACCCGGTATCAAAACATAATAATCCTGTTGTTGCTACTCATGAGATAACGATTGTAGTAGAGGTTTCGATCATACAGATTATGTGAAACCTCAGAAAGGAGAAACTCGATTGAATTGAATTTGGACTGAGATTTTGGTAGATAATTCCATAGTAACGTGTCAAAGATGATCAGCTGGTGCAATAATTGATAATATAATATAAAACTAGATAGAGCAAGTTCACATATATCTAGTGTTACGAAACTCTAATGCTGTGCTTAAATAACAAAAACTTTCATAGATTAACTGGATGCAAGTAGGGATAGATAGCTTTGCTGCTGCCCATAATGACTCCAGCCTATCCGTTAGTCCGGCGGAGCGTTTGCAGCAATTGATAGAACAAATAGAAATAGCTGATCAACTTGGATTAGATATTTTTGGAATAGGAGAACATCATCGACGAGAGTTCTTAGATTCAGCTCCTACTGTTATACTGGCAGCAGCGGCTGCACGCACGCGACATATACGATTGACCAGCGCAGTAACTGTCTTAAGCGCTACAGATCCTGTTAGATTATTTCAAGAATTTGCTACTCTTGATCTAATATCAAAAGGTAGAGCCGAAATGGTTGTAGGGCGCGGTTCATTCATCGAAGCATTTCCTCTTTTTGGGTTATCATTAGAGGATTATGACTCACTTTTTGAAGAAAAAATAGATTTGTTATTAAAAATCCGTAATAATGAGCATATAACGTGGTCAGGAAAATATAGACCAAATCTTAATGGGCAAGGAGTTTATCCAAGACCTCTACAAAATCCCTTACCTATATGGATAGGTGTTGGTGGAACACCTGAATCATTTGTGCGTGCGGGTGTTCTTGGACTTCCATTAATGGTTGCGATAATAGGAGGAAAAACACATCAATTCCGTCCCCTTATTGATCTTTACAAAGAGGCAGGCAAACAAGCAGGACATTCGCCTGACAAACTGAAAGTAGGTATACATTCGTTGGGATATGTTGCCGATAAAACTCAAGAGGCAATTGATGATTTTTTTCCAGGCTATGCTCATACTATGACAGAGATTGGAAGAGAGCGTGGATGGCCCAAGATGACTCGCGAAAGTTTTGATATTCAGAATAGTTCAAGTGGTGCATTAGTCATAGGCAATCCTCATGAGGTAATTGAAAAGATCTTAAGACACAGCAAAGCATTGGGGGGCATCTCTAGATTCACATTTATGATGAACCCAGGATCGTTACCACATGAAAAACTAATTCAGGCCACGAAGTTAATAAGTACGCAAGTAGCCCCAGCACTTCGGGAACAGTTTGGTGGAGGTAATGAGAATAAGTGATTGAAATAAATATGTATGACTTGGCTGGTTTTATTATTTATTAAACTCGTTTAAATTCGATTTTGGAGCTGCCAAACCTATCAACAACAACAACAACAAAAATAATATTCGATAACTTTTAGCTGGTTATGAGTTGTTAATGTGTCCTGGAAAGTAAATGTTAAGGGTAGGATAAATTGCAATTTATGCAGAAAAGATCAGATTTGGACGGATAGTGTTGGTTTTCTAGAGGCGAATTACACTTATCGCATACAAATTCTACTATGGGAATCTTAGCCGTATCCATGTCTAAATAATTAGTCTTGTCACTAATTATTTTTAGATTTTCAAGTTTAAGTTTATGATAAAGCATTACTTTCTCGGCTTCTCCACCTTTGAATTTCTCGTATTTTGCCAAATTGTTTCGAACGTCTTCATTGGCAGACATCTTGTTAATTCTAAATCATGGGCTTTATAATCTTACAGTCGTTCAACCATATTTTTGTGTAATCTCGCTTTTGAGTAGTTTGTACAAGTGCGGTGGCGATAGCATGAAAAAGTTAGCGACATCTGATTTATGAAATGCATGTATGTGCCTTTCCCTCTTTCAAATGATGACAAAAATTTTTCTACACCTTTTTATAATTCTAGTAAAAGAATTCTGAAGTGCCCTCTGTATTATTGACACACGATTATTAATTCAATATCAAAAAACTCACTTACAAGCTATAGGAACTATGAAATATCAAAAATAAATAAATTATCTATGATTCAAGTAATAAAAAAAAATTGGTGAGGTAAAAAACTTCTGACCACTGGATTAATTTGTTATTGCCTCTGTAGTATTATTCAGAGACATATTTGAGTATTCTTTGGTAATAATACAGTCCTTTGTTTCCATAAAAGAAATGTTTCCAGAACATCCTTCAGAATAAGTAGATGAATAAGAATTCAAGAATGTGTCTAGGGACTGATCTCCTGTTTGGGATGTAGCCGCAACTATGTTATATGCACTTGCAGGTAACTTTTGGATCATGCCAGCATCACTGGCAAAAATCATACTAACCCCAGGCACACCTTCTGTATCCTCATAATTGATCTGTATTGGAAAATTAGATGCGTTTGCTATTCTATCTATAGGATTAATCACATTAACCTTTATGTAAATAGTAGCATTATCGTCATCAAAACCAGTGATCTCGGGTATTTCGGCGCCAATGCTTATTGCTTTTCTTAGAGAATCGGCCAAGTCTTCTTGGGCTTTTACTTTTTCTTCCTCAAGAGAAATAGTGGTAGAACCATCTTGCAAAGAAAAACTGTTATTTACAACAGGATCAATATTTTCACCGGATAATAACGTGGGTCCAATGCTACTAAGATTTGCTTCAGGGATCGGGTTTTCCTCTAAAGTCTGGTTTGAGGCAGAAATGATTGAAGCAAGAGTACTATCTAAATTATTTGCACCAGATAAAAGGTTGAAAAATGGACCAACTTTATCAATAATGCTGTTAAGAGTTTGGTCGGTTGATAAGGAAGACAATGATTGATTGTTATTATTTTTGCCAGAGTCAGATGCAAAGGATCCAAGCAGTGATGAAATAGAAGCATTATTATCTAATGCACTGATATTGGGATTGATTTCATTGTCTATAATGGTCTCATTTGATACCTGATCGATACTACTAGTTATATCTGAGGTATTTCCAAAAGTTCCGATTTCTGTTGAAGTTTCTACATCTTCTACTGTTATTTGTCCATCAATATGACTCCAATTGGGATCATAATACTGATAAATACCCGCATTATCAAAAGTTACATTATATGATTCACTCGGGCCAAAGTAATCTCCGTAAAATATATTGGATGGTCCGGTATCTGGGTTTCCGGATATTATCTGATGATAAGTAGAGTCTTTATTCACCCATGTAACAGTTGTATCTTTAGATATAGTAAGATTTTCTGGTGCTATTGGATTTTGACTAGCACTATTTGTAGCACCAGGATTGATGGTTATCGTAAAATCCTCTTCTTCCTGAGCGATTGCTACTACCAATCCATTATAATTTGTTATCAAAAACAAAAGAAGTATAGTTGATATAATTATGCTTCTCATTTATTAGTGGTAATTAAAAGTTCGACTATATATTGATGATCTTGTTTGTTAGATTATAAAGATATGTTATAATACGGCCCGACTCTAATCAAGAATCGTCGGTTAGTTTTAGAATCTTCATTTTGTCAAACCTATATTCACAGACTCCGTAATTGCTGTCCTAATAACGACCGGCTAGATTAATAGTAGACAGTGGATACTAATTTATTGGAATATCGGTCTTCATCATATTACCCAATGGTAACATTATAACGGTATAATATCTAAAATAGAGATCATCATCTGCTATAATAGAAAAGGGATAAGGAATCTGTATTATTTTCAGAGACATTAAGTCTGTCACCAAAGTATTCTTGAAATGTTGTATCAACGGTCTTTGAGTTGTACTAACCCACGCCTATTGATACTCCAAATCCTATTATAAAACC
>DATELO010000062.1:0-6727 GCA_035276505.1 Candidatus Nitrosocosmicus sp. | reverse complement strand
GAATTAAGCACAAGGTTTGATATGGATCCAGAGTATGGAAAATGCCAGTTTGAGGTTAAAACAGAGCCAATTTCCATGCATGACTTGTCTAGCTTAAACACTTTTTTCGTAGATTTCATTGATTTCTTGGAAAAATCAATCAAAAAAGTATACAAGAAAAGTAATGTTATACCCGTATTTTTAGGTGGCAATCCTTCGCCTGATATTTTTAAAAGAAAGTTTATTACAAGAAAGGAAAGATATCTGAATTTTTATGAGTGGCAAAAAAAGTTTCCAGATATTGAAATTGAGGGCCAAATATACAAATCCAATGCCATTGCAACTGCTATACAGGGATTTCATTTGCACTTACAAGGTTTGAATCCTATCTATACTACCCATATGTTTAATTATATCCTCAATCTAATACCGTCAGCAATTCTTCTTGGATCAAATAGCAGGCTATTTGCTGGAAGACTATTCTCTTTTTATGAGCCGAGGGTTTATCTATATGATCATTCAGAACAACAAAATTCTGGATTTCCAGCCCTACCAAAATATCTTGATCGAATTGACGAGTATATCGATTATATTGCTTCAAGACCTGGTCTTGATGACACACGCGACTATTTTGGTCTAGAAAAAGATAGACATGATGACCTGAGAATAAGATTGAATTCTCCTAGCTACAGGGTTGAGACAAGAATAATGTCCGTCCAGCCTACTCCAAGAGAAACGGTTGCAATGATTGAATTCTTTATCGGATATTTGTATCGTGCAATATTAGAAGGAAAGCCACTAAGACCATTATCGTCTCTAAGAGAGGAACGAGCTGCCATAATCCGTTCGGGGTACGACGCCAAATCTCATTTTAATGTCCCTGAAACAGTAAAGACTCAGTTACATGTGGCAAAGCAAGGTTTGAAGGATTTGGGCCTGGGAAATGAATTTATTGGCATTTTAGAAAAGAGGCTAGAGGCCAAGACCTCACCTAGCCAATACGTTGCTAAAAAATGGGAATCAAACTATAACGGTGATGTTTATCAAACTGTTTCTGAAATTATTCAACATGTATGGGAGAAAACCAAGAGCAATTCTCCCCTTTTATGATAAATTGTTATATTCAATTATTATATACTATTATTTAGTTGAAAAGTCATATAATTCATTTAACAAAATTTTAATAGATAATATTGTGTGTTAGATGGGTTAATTGGTATATGAATATTAGGAAGCACTTTACAATTACTATTGATGTATATTGGGCCCTAGGTGAAATGATTGGATAACATGTTGATGTCTGCTTCCTTTAATGAAGAACAGATGCATGACTTGATTGCAGATCTTCAAATCCTAATCAGGCAACCTAGTATCTCTGCAACATGTGAAGGCTTGGAACAATGTGCCATTTTACTATCTAACATGATGAATAGCGCGGGGATAAATTCGGAACTATTGTACTTGGAATTAGAGGATCAAATAGAAAACAGCGGTGGCGTTGGCGGCGAGATTACAAAACAAGTACCCCCTATAGTGTTTGGAGAAGTTAGATCAAAATCAAACCCCAATTCAAAAACTATTTTATTTTATAATCATTACGATGTTCAGCCAGTTGATCCAATCGAAAAATGGAATGAAGATCCTTTTAGTGGAAAGGTAGTTGGCAATTTAATTTACGGAAGAGGTTCATCAGATGATAAAGGTGAACTTATTACAAGGCTAAAGGCCGTTGAATTTTTTCTGCAAGAAACCGGAGATCTGCCATGCAATGTAAAATTCTTAGTTGAAGGCGAGGAGGAAATTGGAAGCCCCAATTTATCTAACTATGTAAAAAAATTTAAGCAAAAATTGGACTGCGACTTGGTAATTTGGGAAAGTGGATATGTTGACAAAGACCAACGTGCTATCATTTCTTTGGGTCAAAAAGGGATTTTAAATACCGAAATTACCGTAAACGGACCTTCAAGAGATATTCATTCCAGTCTAGCCGTTGCTATAGAGAATCCGGCGTGGAAATTGGTGAATTTATTATCTTTACTTTATGATTCAAAAGATGGTAAAATCTTGATAGATGACTGGTATGATGAAGTAAAACCTTTGAGTGATAAGGAATTGCAGTTATTAGCAGATGAGCCTTTTAATGAAGACTCTTTTAAAAAGGAGTATGGAGTTGGTAGTTTTATAAATAATCAAAATGCTTATGAAATAAAAAAAGCACTAGCAATTGAGCCCACATGCAATATTTCTGGTTTGTCTTCTGGTTATACGAAGAAAGGGGTAAAGACTATTTTACCAGCTATCGCAACGGCCAAATTAGACTTTAGACTGGTCCCAGAAATGGATCCAAAAATTCAGTTCGAAAGGTTGGTAAAATTTTTGCGGGCAAAGGGATTTTCGGAGCGGGAAATTTCTCTTAAATATTTGAGCGGCGAGCCTGCCTACCGTACTCCCATAGACAACGAATATGTCAAACTTGTAGTTGATTCTGCATCTAAAATTTTCACAGGAGTCATTCTAAACATATCCTCGTCGGGGACGGGACCTATGTACGTTTTTAGAGATATTTTGGACGTCGATTCAATTTGCGTCGGTAGTACCATATTACCAAACAAAATGCATTCTCCCAACGAGTTTACTGATCTTGACTTGCTACACAAAGGAACAAATTGCTTTATTGAAATCATAAATAATTTGGCAAGGTTTGCTGACAGTCGACAACAACAATAGACGCGATAATGATAGCAGATAGTGCAGTATCCAAAATTCCATAACCAAACAAAATATTTGAATATCTTTACCGTAGACAGGATTTATAAAAATAATTTCGAAATGGGTTATAACCGACTAGTTACCCTTGTAGTATACAACGGTGTGCAATAAGAAAGGATAAATACAATTGCAATAGATAAGACAAATGCACTATAGTATTATTACTATTGCAATGATTCTGTCTGTATCACTATTATTGGTATTTTATTTTCCACAAGCATACGGAGTATTTCATCGAGAGGACTTTATAATTACAGACATGGGATTAAAAAATGGCAATCCGTTTATGACAGTTCAGGGAGAAGCTGGTAGATCTGTTTCAGTTGATATGGGAGATGAATCATTTTATGCATATACGTTCGTGACTGATAAAGGTGTATTTGCGTCCAGTGTGGCATTAGGAGAGGATGAAAGTAAGCCATACTATTCCGCCGACGGGTTTTTAGTTGAAAAATTTGAATTGGGCGCTTGTCTTGAGGACAACGATGTGACAGGCGAACCCAAATTTAGCGGCAAAACTGTCGAGTTTATCCCCAAAGGGTTAACAATTCAGAATGTTTCAAAAGTATATACTCTCCAGGTAACTTCGGATGATCCCGATGATGATTGCCAGAGTGGAAACCATATATATAAAATCTTTTCAAGCAAATAACTAATTTTTTTTATATCATATTTTAGAAAATCAAATTTGTGAATATGGATGAATAGCCATCACCATATTATTTTTAGTCGCGTGGTGGTTTGTACGGTTCTAACTCTCTTGTAATCTTGTTAATGACAAATTTTTCTGGATCATAATTATACTTTTTACCCAATACTTCTAGATATTCCTGTACATCATGCCATGCTTTCTTTCTTTTTAACACGGAAGCACTTGAATCATGTTCAGAATCACTTGTAAGATGGGAGGTGGCGTGATTATGCACTGCTTGATCATTATGAGGATGTGAAATTGTTTCTGAAAGACGAAGAGCTGTGTCATACAAGATGGATATTTCAGAGACTTCTTTTTCGGTCAACACTATTCGGCGATTTGTGTTGGAATTGATTTCAGAGTTAAAATTTGTCATTTACAACAATCAATAAACAAAAGAAGACATAATTTATTTAATAAATATTAACATTAATTTATAAAAAAATAGGATAAGTGATTCTACTTAAATTACCATCCAGATCCTGGATTCATCTCCCATTTTTCATGGCCTCCATAGCCTTGACCGCTAGAACCACCACCATGCATTCCTTTCATTCCCATATCCTGGTGTCCTTGAGAGTGCATCATCATCATCCACTCCATCATTGAAATATTCTTGGTTTGTAATACTTCACCATTACCTGGGTCAACTAATACTTTGGTAAATTTCATATCTGGAGAGCCCAAAATCACTGAATATACCAAGAATCCGTCCTTTTCTTCACCATTTGCAGACATGGCATAAGAGCCATTTCCTACCGACTGTTCTGCAGTTGTAATAGCATCTACTAGTGTAACATTAAACTTTGCTTCAATTGCCTGATACATTGTCTCCATCACATTTAGAGTACCGTTAACTTTTTCATATTTTTTATGCTCTATTCCCATTCCCATCATCTTTTTACCATAATTATCTCGCATCATCATATCATCATCCGTTGTCATGTTCATCCCAGTCGAATTTGTTTGAGAAAATACATTGTTAGAACTTGCCAATGGCAATAGTCCAATTGCCGCTGTCAGCAAACCAGCCAAAATCACAAAACTAAATGAATTTTTTGTATTCATTGCAGGTTATTTATCCGCAAAATATAAAAGTATATTCTATATTATTCCACTAGAAAATTATAATATACATTAATTTCTGTGTGGATGCTATCTGAGCTTGCATAACGAAATTTATGGTTTTAGTTGAACCACATATTACTCACCAACTTTCCAATCCTGTGAAAAAACTAAATTACGAACCTGTCTCTATTAACAAAGATGTGCTTGCCGCTGCTCTTTACGTGCTAGGGTAAAAAGCAATTATTATCAAATTTATAATTTTCTTATTTTTGATATTTCTAAAAACAAATAGATGACAGCGATAATTTCAAACCTGCCTATAATCATGTTAACAATTAAAAGTATCTTGGATCCGAGAGCGGCATCCAATGATGTAATTCCTGCTGATAGTCCTGTAGTAGTGAGTGCCGAAACCGACTCAAACATAGAGTTTAGAAAATTTTGGCCAGAAAAATATGAAAGTAATATGCCAGTAAAAATGGATGTTAATATGAATAATATAATAACAAGGACTGCCTCATTTAGCGTCTTTTCTTCCTTATGCTGTACTGATTTTTGTTCCCATCCGTGATAAGCGTGGTCGTATCTTGAAGAAACTGACGAAATTGATCTAGTTGTTGCATCAGCTGAAAATTTCTTGTTGGTTAGTTTTTGAATTATTAGTAATATTCTGCCAACCTTTATTCCACCGGCTGTTGAAAACGCGGTTCCTCCAATCAGCATTAATATTATTAAGAAGAATTTACCCTGGTCTGATAAAAGAGTAATATCCATGAATTGGAACCCAGTTGTGGTCGCTGCACTTAATGTATGAAAAATACTTGTCATAACATCTGACGCGGGGTCTGATAATGATAATAAATACCAAAAAATTGGAATAGAGACTAGTATAATCCCAAAATATGTAAAAATTTCAGGCCGCATTTTGGTAGTATGCATTTCTTTACTAAAAACTGCGTAGTGAAAAGCAAATGGTAAAGCCGAAATAACCATTCCAGTCATTAATACGAATAGTTCAAGGAAATTCTCTGAAATTAAGGAAGTTGATGATGGTACGAATCCTCCACCCGTAACTGCGCTAAGAATCAGAGATATATTAAAAATAATATCATGGTTTCCAGAAACATACAGTAAGACTGCGAGTGTCACAGTATAAATTGTAAAAATAACTCCGATCGTTAGGATCAGCTGCTTGAGTCTTAAAGTTCCCCCTCCTAGCATACCTTTCATATGAGCTAGTTTTCGCTCTGGATAAAAGAAGGTAATTACCAAGTAAACGAAACTCAATCCTCCTATCCATTGTGTAAATGAACGGTAAAAATCAAAACTCTTTGGTAGTTCTTCAGGGTAAACTAACATAGACAATCCAGTAGTTGTGAATCCGGAAGCACTTTCAAAAAAACTATTGACAAATAGTGTGATAAAATCCAAGTTTTCACCAAAGGGGTTAACATACATGTATGGAATACTGCCAAACAAACTCAGCATCACAAAGCTTGAAACCATGAGAATTGAAGCTTGTCTCAGATTCATTGGAGTTTTTTCTCCATACGCATTTAAAATAAAGCCCGTAACAGACATCGAAGTAATGCCCAAGAATATGCCTGTGGCAGTCACAACTTCGCCTAGAAAGGTGGCCATGACGGCAGGAGCGATAAATAATAGTCCAGCAAACTGTAAAATGAATCCCAAGTTACCCCATATGGGTTTGTATCTTTCCCTAATAACCACTCGATAAGGCCTAAATTGTCTTTCTAGAACAGATGTCCTAATGGCGTTAGCTAATCCTTCCTGGGTCACTACCCCCAAAATATGAACATTGTCAGTGACCGGAATACGCTTGATCAAATTTAGTCTCATCAATTCCAAAGCCATCCTGACATTTGCCTTTGCTGAAATTGTAATTAGAGGAGAAGTCATGATGGTTTTTATTGCGACTTGGTCAGAATCCTCACCTCTCATAACTATTTTATCTAGAATATCACTATCTGTAATAATGCCAACGTGTTCATTCAACTTGTTTGTTACAATAATGGTCTCAGCTTTCTTTCCATGCATTAATTTAACTGCTGTTGCGGCATCTATGTCCTCATCTAAAAGTATGAATTGATGATGGGCGTATGAAAGCACTGGACGGTTGAGCGGGTCTGTAACCATTATTTAATCAGAATTTAGTTTAGTTGTCAAAACAAATAATATTAAACTTTACTATTAAAT
>DATELO010000061.1:0-10209 GCA_035276505.1 Candidatus Nitrosocosmicus sp. | reverse complement strand
TTCTACACCTTTCCCAACTGCATTCTCAGCCCCATATAGGATTTGAGTATTTTTGTGAAGATGAATTCTCTGATGCGACAGTGCCCTTTTGTCATGTTCACCGGAGGTCAAGGATACCGATTTTTATGATTCGAGATATATAAAACCTATAGAGAACTCAAATCAAACGAATTAATCATAATAAAGAATCAATGAAAGGAGAAATTACTTGGATAAACTATTTGAGTGTTTATAAAATGGGAATTATAATTCAAATTTTCGATTTGCATACAAAATACTAGTAATTTAGCCTGGTAGAGAACCAATTTTGGATATTTATATACTGCAATAGACAATCAATAGACTAACCACCAAGTAATTTGCGTTTATATATATAGTAAATATCTTTGATCGTTAGCCTATTATCATCTCCAAACCGGCAATGAAAAAGTAATATTAAGGCTATAGAGCATTGACTGTTCAACTCATTTAAGGCGTTTTACTTATCTGGGTATCATTGAACATACCGTGAGACTGTTAACTAGATTCGTTTTAATATAAACTTTGTTGAGTGATTTGAAAACTCGCTTACGTGTTTATCTCCTTCCATATTGGAAAACAATCAATTTTAGATATGAGAATGATAACTACATAACACATGGCTAATATCATTTGTTATGTTTTGTTACATTGAGATTTAGGCTTCTTGGACTGTTATCTATTATTGACTTTGCTTTTTGGAAGATTTCAATCCACATTGACCAGGTTAAAAGTCCAGTATTAGTATTTCGTCTACTTGGATGATAAGAAACAAGAAGCACTCTTTCATGGTAGTCTGAATAAGTACCACCATGGCTAAATTTCAACCCGCTAATGTTTGTTACATTACAATAACCATCAAATGCGATTTTACCTAGAGTTACAATAACTTTTAGCGTCCCTTTCAATAACTCAATTTCCCTTTTTAAATGCATAGAACAGTTTAGAATTTCATTAGATGTGGGCATATTATTTGGAGGTGCACACTTTACTACTGAGGTAACATATGCATTCTTTAACACTAATCCGTCGTTAATCGAGACACTATTTGGAAGATTCGCGAAACCGGTTTCATACATTGCCTTCATAAGCCAATCACCAGAACTATCTCCAGTAAACATTCTCCCAGTTCGATTACCACCATGAGCGGCAGGAGCTAGTCCAACTACTAACAAACTTGCTTTAGAATCACCAAATGAAGGTACGGGTTTGCTCCAATAATCGTCCTGTCTAAATCTAGATGGCTTATTTATCTCAACCGAACATATGTATTCAACAAGGCGAGGACATAATCTACAATTTGTAACATTTTGTTCCAAGTCTCTCAAAGTCATATTATTAGGTATCTGCATACTTTGAAAACCAATTGTTTTGTAACTAAAATAGACAATATGATTTTTGTGTTATATTTAGTTACGTCACTGGAATTATTTAGGCATTAGTTGCTATTGCACCTGCAGAATAAAAATTGTTTTAATAATGATATCATCATGTTTGTTAATGAGCATGATAGTCTGCAAGTAAACTAAAGTTGTCCGATCAGTCGAAGTATGGTCACGAATGATCAAAAGCTAAGTCAATCGACACAGAACCTGATTTGTACGGGCAAAATCGTTAAATAACAAACAAAGAAATAATATGTGTAATGCGTCCAATAATTGAATTTCATTACTGGACAGTTGCTAAATTTAAAGACAATTAATTTAAGGAAATGTAATATCTACTGTTTGTGATAATAATGTGAACGATTGGAATAAGAAAATATTGGAATGTATAGAAAGAATTTATGAAAAGGATTTTAAAGTTCACTAAAACGGTAAACTTCAGGATCTTACAAAATAGACTTTTGAGCGAATAGCGTATTTGAGACTTTCAGGTTTACCTTCAGGGATTTTATCAATCCGTATATTTGGAAAATCTTGATTCGTAGTCGTTAGTAAAAATCATGAATATCGAATAGCTTTTGAAGCGAATAGTTTAGTATCAATTTACTTGCAATCGGCAAACAAATAGACCGTGGAAACAGAGTACTACCTGAAATCAAATGCTTCATAACTTTTTTTTGAATTAATTTTCAATAAATCAAGAGGTAAAAAAAGTATATGAAGTCAGTGGTACGTAATCATCACCTTCTTCACCTCGGACGTTTCCGTCGATACCGACTGTTTGAGCATAAACTACCATAGTTAGGATTTTATCTTTTACATTTAATGTATCCGGGATCTGGAATTCGAGATTAATGTCATTCTCGTTTAGCTCCCATTTGTTTGCCTCGATAATTCTATATGTACTATCTTCCTTTTCCTGGACATATTCTAAATCTGAAGGTAATGGCTTAGACACCATTAATTTTAGATCTCCTAAATCATAACTATTTTTATCTCGATTCTTCTCATAATTTAGTTTAGTCGGAAATTCATCTAAAAAGAAAGACACATGGTTGATTTCAAAATTAAAGTTATCGGGATCACTGATTCTTGCCTCTAGTTTAATTGCATCATCATTCTTCATTATTGTAAAGTCAGGTCCTAAATAATGATTTTCGAAATTTTGTACCATAACAAAGTAATAGTCATTATATGCGATCCCAATGCTTACATGCGTATGATATTTGTTTAGGATATTATTTTTGTGCCCATCGCTACAACATAGCTTGTCATTATACATCATCGAGTGTTGCAAATCACTAACTGCTTTGTATCGATCAATTATTGGACAATAGAATCTTGTGTGATCGTAACATTGATTGGATACATGATAATAGTCTTGAGTACCATTCTCAAGAACATAACTTATTTGACCTACATTTTGTTGCACATAACCGGTTCCATTATAGAACGAATAAAGCATATAAGGCTTAAACCCATCCATAGTCAAATGAGAAATAGTCTTTGTTTGTAACAATTCATTTGCATGAATTTGAGCAGCAGTGTTATTACTCAAAAGTAGTGAAGGAAGATCGTATTTTTTTCGATCATCATTAATTTTAGATAGGGCGAAAGTTTTTAAATCATTAAACAATCTGGATGGATAGTTAATTTCATTCAATAGTATAGATTCCGACGCATATGTCAAAATTACACTATTGAAAGTAAAAATGATAATTAAAAACGAACCAACTAATAACGGTTGGTATTTTTTTAGCATGAACAATAAGACTCTCTCAAAATAATATTTTTATTTTTTGTGATAATCATGCAGTAAAATCTTTCTGACAAGTTATATTGTAGTCAAAGAATATTGTCAAGTCCAGCTTATTAGGTTCATTTTCTAGTGGTTTCGGTGGTCAAGCTTTGTATTGTTTGTAATCTTCTATAATCAAAGATTTTTTGAAGATTACGCTTTACTAATCCTTCCATTAATCTTCCCCCGAGATAATTTGGTAATTCAAACTCAACCTTATCGCTAACTAGGGTCAAACCACCCTCAACTTCTTCAAAATTATGAGTATGCATCCATTTTTTAAATGGGCCATTTATCATTTCGTCAACATATTGATGTAATCGTGAAATGGTGATTTTTGATGTCCACTTTCTATCAAAAAGGATCATTTTTCCAGAAATGGTAACTAAAAGGCCATCTTTAATATATGGCGAAGAGCAATGGATTATCTTTAAACCAATGCTAGGTGGAGTAATCAACTCTAAATGTCTAATCTGGGTATAAAAATCCCATACCTTTGTAATTGATGTACCAACTGTGAATGAATTTTCAAACATCAAATTCTAGAACAATATTATTTTTATCATCTTCTAATATAATATATTCATTTCCCTCATTATCTTGAAACGTTGTATATGACCCGACGGCAGAATTCATTGGATGATGCGAAACGACAATGTCTTTATTCCGCATTTGTTCCAAAGTCCTTTCGATATCTTGTGTTCTAAAGATAATTATTGGTAACGGCCTAGATTCACGAATAGTAATTAAAGATTTTGGAAAAAGAATAAGCGTAGGAACAGTTGATTCAGGCGGAGCAAGCTGGATCCACCGGATTTTTGAATCTAATATAGTATCCTTAATGATCTTGAATCCTAATTTTTCGACCCAAAAGTTTAATGATTCCTGTTGGTTATTTACAAAAATCATTATTGAAGAAATATTAGCAATCATGTCAATGACTCAATTTTATTCTATTTAGATCCATTCGTCATTAACTATTTGATAAATTTTTTTTCTAATGTCGTCTAAATTGGTCTTTTCAACGATTAGTCCCTGTTCCTTCAACTCCTCTAGACCAGTCTGAACAGTTCTTCTCGGCAAATTAGTAACATTAATTAAGTCGCTTTGCTCCATAGAATTTCTAGTTTTTATAATATAATAAATAAACTTGGTTGCAGGGCTACCTTTTGCAATCTTTTTCATACTGGAGATTCCATAACTGGATCTTGACAGAAACCCCTTTCTTTGAGACTCTATAGACATGACATTTTCCAAATTTATTTCACCCAAGTTTACCCTTTGTCCGAATTCAGCTATTAGAGCTGATTGTTGGATCTCCAGAGGAGTTTCGAATATTATCCTATTTGGGGAGATTTTAGAGGTCACAGCGCCAACTACATTCCACTTAATATTCCCTTTTTCGTCGTAAATACTCACGGCATATCCCAAATTACCCTCTAACAGAATTTTCTCTGAACCCACAGCAAGTGCTTCGTTAATTTTTTCAACCGTCTGGTCAAAAGAGAGCTGTCGCCTGGGATCTTTTTTGCCTATTTTCCATATGGGTGTGAGGTTTTTTGAATTTAACTTATCGGATATCTGTTTCTTTTTTTCAATAGATAATTCTATATTATTTTCGCCAATTTCGATGATATCGAAACCTAATCGGTGTACATCTTCAACATAGGTATCAAATGATTTTTCCAACAAGGCATATTCTGTGAGAGTACTACCAACAGATACCAAAATGTCGTGATCGTGATAAAAGGAAATTCGCTTTGCTAGTTGATCATCGGAGATCATTAATGGCAAGGCCCCATAAATTTTGACCATGTCAATAAGTGGGGAAATTATCTTGAAATTTTCATTATCAAATCCCTGAAATTTATCTACTATGTATGTAATCCCTTCAGCACGTGGTTTTTGCCAGTCAAGCCTCTTGATAGATAAATGGTCGAGCATATCTATCAATAAAACTACCTATATATTGATATTCCAAATTCTTTGAATGAAAATTCATTAACATTATATGTGGATGAATGTTTCCCTCATCAAAAAGAAATCGCTTGATTAAACGATAAAATAGTAATTGTGTCTTAATAAATAGTTATAGTATACCTCTTAATTCTTAACATCGATTCTAAATTACTTCAATAGAGTCTTCAGAAAACCCCTTTGTTAATAAAAATTCCGTGACCTTTGAGCGATGGTCACCTTGTAATACAATCATTCCATTTTTTGCCGTTCCCCCTGTTCCAATTGTTTTTTTTAACTCATGAGCAATAGATTCCATTTGACCTTGGTCAGAAAATCCCTTGATGTTTGTTACTCTTTTGCCTCTTTTAATAACATAAAGCTGAACTGTAATTTTTAATTCATCTTCATCGAGTCTTTTTAGTAGATCGCCAAAAGAATTATCATCTTCTAACGGAAAAGATTCAATCTTATTTTTTTTTGAACCTGTTGGTTTCTCTTTTTTTATCTCGGATATAGTTTAGCTACCTAACCATGATATTTAATTTTTGTTATTAATTTAGAGCATGCATTACTTTATTGTCAGTTTATTAAAAACGGTTATCAAAAATGCGTTGGGCATTGTATCGTAGAAATTAAGATTTTTAGAAAACAGTATTGCAATAAATGAGATTTTGCTTTGCTCACTTTTTCATCAATGTTTATCATAATATTACAAATGCAAAAAGTAAAGTAAATAAGAAATTAAGTTTGTATCGCTATCACGACATAACTTCCTTTCTTAATGCTGATTAAATTTGCAATTTTGGCTTTAAACCCATACTTCTTATTCCTAGCTCTCAGAACTTCCTCTTTTTCGATAGACTCAACTATATGAGCCCTACCCGAAACCCACGCTCCTGTAAGTGTCCCCTTATAATTACAGGGAGCAATTTTTACTTCATTATTATTCTTGATTCGTTTTACTTTGCCCGTTTTTTCTCTAGTTACTACGTATATGGTATTATTTTTTTGAATAAACCAGACAGGGGTCTTGACACCCTGTTTATTCTTTCGATATGTTTCCAGGCTTATATAAGAAGAGTTGTCAAAAGGGGAATTTTCTGCAGTCACAATAATAATAAGCGATTACAAGTTATAAAAAAATGCTGGAATTAATGAGACCCTCAGATCATTAACTAAAACTAATGTAAATAGAGCTATGCTATAGGTGTTTGATAAGATGCATACATATGGACCAAGATTCTGTATATATGTGAAAAAGATAATCTCTTCATCCTTGATAAATTTTAAATTCCATCGGTTTTACCCACTATAATGCTAAAACTCAAAATATGAATTTATTTGAAAAATGACCAAAGTCAAAGATTACGCTGTGGTATCAACATATATACTTATTTTCATTGAAATTAATATAGATTCATGCCGTCGTTTAATTTTTTTAAGAGAAAGGGCAAAGACGTTTCAAAATTAAACAATAAACAAAATGAAATTCAAGTAAACACATCAGCCCCGTCATCACAAAATCTAGGAGACAGGTTGACAATTGAAGATGCACAAAATTTGTTAAACAAGATAGACAATGGATTGACTCGGAGTCTTTTGTTGGGACTTGAAAAAACGTTTCAAGATACAAATCTAATTTTTCACCACATCAACATAATTGCACATGATCTGGAGAATGAAGAAATCGAGGTTGAAGAAGAAAAACTTGCACCGCTTGTCAAAAATACTAAAAACACTATAGTAAGGGCATTGAAAAGGGAGTCTTCAAATAACCTGCCCATTCCCAAAACATTTGATGAGTTTGTAAAATTTAAAGAATCTCTTGATGCTTCCATTAACAGGTTTGGTGAAGTTACTAGTTCTCATAGTCGGATAGTAAATACATTCATGAAAAAGCACGCAAATAGTCTGAGGGGAGATTTAAAGAAGATAAGCGACATTTCAGAAAAATTAAGCGACGAATTTGAGGAGTTATCTATAGAAAAAAAGATCGTCGAGGAATGTAGATCTAACCTCTCAGTTTTAAAGGGTAATATGGATGAGAAGGAGAAATCTGTAAGGGCGTTAGAAGAAATCGATAGCAACTGCATAAGGATGGAAGAAGAAATTAAAAGAAAGGAAAATGAAATAAATAATCTAAAAGCATCATCAGAATATTCAAAGGCTCTAAAATATCTACAAGAAAAAGAACAGATCGATAAAGAGAAAAAAATTTTAATAGAAAAATTGACTCGAATAGCAAGCCACTTATCCAAAGCAGCAAACAAATACTCCTACGGTCTAACAAAATCAACGATTGAAAAAATCGATACTATTATGAATAAACCCTCAGAAATAGTATATAAACCGGATATATCAGAATACTTGAATCTAGTGAAAGATATGAAAGAATCTGTTATGTCGAACAAGATTGTCCTGAAGGATTCGAGCAAAATTATTCAATATTTTGATATACTCACAGATGAGTTACCAAATTTTAAGAATGAAATCTTGAAGCTTGATTTGAAGACAGACAAGTTAAAGGACAAAGATAAGGTTGTTATTCTAGAAAAACTTGGTCAGAATCAAGAACTGAAAAAGCAACAAATAGAACACCGAATGGCAGAAAATCAAAGAAAAAATGAGATTTTGAAGAATAATTCGAAGGCCGAAGAACAAATAAAAACAACTACAAGTAATATTGAAGAGCAGTTACAAAGGCTATCTACAAAGAAATACAAGATAATTGTAAATATTGAATAATCAACTGTTGTTTTATTAAAAATCACCTGCGGGAAACAATTCCGCGACCTTAGAATGAATGAAGGTATAGAGAAGGTAATCTTACCAAAACTAGAATAATTTATTAAGTTATTTCCTGTGAGAACTTTTCTATTATGGATTGATGCTGAGGATAAGCTGTCAGTAATTCAGATTTCTTGCCCATTTCGAAATCCGCAAAATCAAATCCAGGTGAGACAGTACAACCCACTAAAGAAAATGATTTTTTGTCTTCGACTTCAGCACAGAACCATGAATTTTCTGTTATCACATAGTGTAGATAGCAGTCATCATCCTCTATGTTATGCCCCAATTTTACTATTGTAGGATACTGTTCATCACTTAAGATATACATAATCAAAGGACTTCCAAGATAGAAATGCCAAACTTCATCAGTCCTAACTCTATGTATAGGAGAGAATTGACTTTTATTCAATAAATAATATATCAGGGTAGAAGCAGGGCGTACTTTTCTTTCTGAATGTTTCTTACTGTATGTTGAGTACACATCATTTTTGTGTCCTGATAATTTGTCATATGAGACGAAAACAGAAGATCGATATGTTTCTTTAAAATTTCCCCCTTCATATGGATGTGCTTGCAAATTTAATTTTTTTATCAAGAATTCAGAATCGATCAACAAATACCAAATAATTCTATCATATTAAAATTATTCCAATATAGTTGTCGTCCTTCTGCGATGAGGACAACAAAGCTATAGTGTGTTAGAAGATTTTGATTACTGTTTCACAGGATCATTGATGACTCATATCAAGTTTCGTTATGTCCTAGAGTTTGACCCTAAAATTGGATCGGACGTAAGAAATTTTTTTCTGCACTACATAAGACCTTGACAAACCTATCCTTATGAAATAGTTCAGTAAATTAAGCTTTCGTTATCCGATAACTGTATGACCTCTTATCGATTTTAGTTTTACATTTGATAAACTTCTTTAATATTTCCTAAAAAAACTCGAAGCTATTCTTGTATATTAGAAATTATTATATCGTGTATACCTTGCGGTATTGATAAGTCTAACAAGGTTTTATTGTCAACATTTCTCGCACTTGTGGTATCAATTGACGAACCGTCAATAGAAATAGCAACGGGTGCTTGTTGAATTGGCATCAATTGTAGAGACAACGATCCAGGATAAGGGTAGATATTATTGATCGTGAATCTAAATTGGTTACTGCTACTATTGTAATTTAAATAATCAATCTGGATCAAACTAGAGAACTTGTACCCTAGTACTTTTGATGAGGATATATTTACTATTTGAAAGTCATCGATTTTCATATCGTCGATATCCCCACCAACACAACTATAAAAATAAACATTATTCTCTATTGCAGGATCCGGAACAAACGTAAAATTACGTGTTTCATATGGTTTCATGTTTGGAATTACTGTCTTCACAGAATCGATTTGAGTACTATTTCGGTCATTAACTATTGCAAAGAGAGTTATATTGTTTAGTGGAATGGGACCGGTATTTGTTATATTTCCATATAACTCCTTATGATTGCCTTGAGGGATAACAGGATATTCTAATTTGAAGGTATTAAGTTTGGTGGTAGGCAGACTCACATTCCTACTTTCAAAAATAAATGGTTCTGATTTTACCGCTTCAGGGAATATTGTCGAATTGATTTTAAATTTGAATGGAAATGGTTCATTATCTTTGGATAATATTGAGTTATATGGTTCCTCAGTTATAATTTCGTTACTGCCAGTAATATTATTAAATGCCTTTAATCCGATTGACACAGATTGAGGAAAATTTTGGAAATCAGATTTTGCAACAGAACCGACAATAATACGATTATTGTCGGTATCAACGTAGGAAGAATAATACTTTATGAAAGCTCTAGGATTTTCGGTTACACTGAATTCTGATTCATTTGTAAGACTAAAGACTTGTGATGGGTAAAATAAAATTAGTATAATCATATTAAAAGTGACAACATACAAAAGAAGAAGAGAATGATTGTAGGTTTTTGACAATCAAGAGATCATTACTGAAATCAAAATATAAGTCTTCTTATTAGTGAAAAGCGACGGTACTAAACAGGGAATTTGATATTCCGACTTCCCAAGAGTCCTCAAAAAAACATGAATCTAAACCATATGACCTTGGGAAACATCCTCATGCAGATAGCTTAGAAACAGTTTATCTAGTTATTTGTTTTCATAGTTAAACGTGAATAATAACAGTGACAAAAAGTTCACCAAGATTTTGGTTCCAATTGATGGGTCAGCAAATTCAATGAAGGCAGTAGAGT
>DATELO010000060.1:0-4900 GCA_035276505.1 Candidatus Nitrosocosmicus sp. | reverse complement strand
ACTGTTTCGATTTAAGATGTAAAATTTTGAGGTCAACTCTAAAACACATTTCATTTAAGAGAATTTTAAATTATTCCGGGTATTCCCTTGAGTACCTACACAATTCTTCTTCAAAGGATATGGCCTTCAATTTATTGATATTATAGTAGAGTACATATTCGGAAGTAATGATGTTATCTGATATTTTAATCTGGTTTCGAATAGTTCTTTCCATTGATAGTCTTGTTGGCTAAGCCAACCGTATCAGAAACGCTACCGATTATATCAGCAAAATTATCATCAGAAGATCCAAGCAGGTCTACTATGTCTTCTCGAATTAAGCATGATTGAAGCTCCGCCATAACTTTGTTGTTATTATCCTTCTTGAACCAACTTGAATGAATAGTGTTCTCGTATATTGCTCCGTATTTGGGCGGGTTCTTATCTTCACTCCTTCTACATTTGCCATCTAGACCTCCTAATTGACTGCTTACAGATACCTGCAAGTCATTATCCCCCTTAAAACCATCTTTATCCAATGAAAAGAAAGGATTGCCCTGTATGTTCCTATAATATTCTTCCATAACTGTGTGACTCATTGTTGCATCGGGCATCCATTTTCCTGCGATAGCGTAGGACTTGACACTTGTTGGAAGTAAATTAGAATAAGCAGCACTACGTGGAGCAAGTGCCTTTACTGCTCCTTCATCTATACGCGTAAGCGTATAAGAATAAATCTCTTTTAGCTGTAAGGTCTCGTAATCATAATCTTTTCCATAATTAGAATTCCACGGTGCTGTAAAAGTGCCTTTATTCTCTTGTTGCATATAGCTGTACCATTTATCTTTTAGTCGATAGAGTATTTCAGCTAGGTCTGCGCCAAAGTGAGGTGTTCCGATGGTTATTAATCGGCGAATTTGGCCTTTCATATAATTTTCCTTAGCTTTGTATCCGTTCTGTTGGCATAATCCACGAGCAATAAGACCGCCCATGCTATGGGCAACGATATCCACCTGGGAAGCTGATATGTTTTTGTTATGGTATTCTTTTAATAGTTTCTGAATACTCGATTTGAGCGCAGCGATAGCTTGGTTACCTATTTCTGGTTCAGCATTAGGATCGAAGGTTTTATCATTATAATCTTGATAGTCTACCATCGAAACACAAAAACCATGAAGTTCGAGAAACTCCTTAAAACCAGTAATTTTCCACGATTCATTTGGATTGCTCCATACGCCATGGACTAAAATGATTGGAACCCGATAAACTTTTATTGTTATATTTTCTTGGATGTAATTTTTTTTGATATCATTTACAGAGATCGTAACTGCTAAATGGTCAGTATTCTTTTCCATATCTGCATAGTGTGGTCCTTCATAAATTACTGCGACTACACTATCCTGACGTTGCTGTTTAAAGCTTATTGGATCTGCGACTATTGAATTTGATTTAGGAACGTTTGTATCATTAATGGAAATTAACGATCCGTAATCAATATTGGAATGTCCGGTTATAGAAAATTTAAGTTGACTATCATAATTTGCAACAATCAATATTCTTGATACCCCATCTGCTACTATACCATTACTATTCTTAGAGTCACTTAACATTTGAGAAATATTTTGCATCATATCTTTCTTATTATAAATGACTGATGGATCTATGCAAAGAGATCTAACTACTAACCTATTTTTTCTTGAACGGTATCTGTGGTTTTTTGGTATCACTGTCTTGCCATGTATCTCTGTTCTTCCACTATATGCACTTGCTTCTTCATTCTTCATATAAGATGTGCTGTTCGTCAAATATATAAATAATGCTTATAATTGGAGTATAATGATCAAAATTGCCATTAAACAACAATGTTAGAATGAAAATAATTAGATCGAACTGGAGTCTTGATGATATAATTAATATTTGATCCTGACCTCGATTCAATACAATTCTTCATACGGAGTTTTCAATATCCATTTGTTAATATAGAAACTTTAACCAGGTCACGCATTGGATTTACAATACTAGTTTAGATTCTATTCAACCTTGTAACGTATCTCCATAGACAACCAGTATATATTGAATATACTACGGAAGATGTCTTCCAGCATTTAAGTTGATCAATGTTATTTATTATTTGTTAAAAATTCGCGGATCATATCAAATACCATTGAAGGTTTCTCAGAAAATGGTGCATGGCCCGCATCTTCTATGATTTGAAGTTTGCTATTTTTGAATGCTTCATTAAACCGTTTAGAATGTATAACTGGAATCACCTTATCAGAAGCACCCCAGATGATCAGAGCTGGTATATTTTCAATACTTTGTAATTCCGATGATTCAATATGCTTTTTTGTACTATTTTCAAAAGCCGATTTAAATGCGTGTTTTGCACCTTTCAAGTTAATTCTTTTAATAAAGGCGTCAACGAGAGTGGGATTGAGTAACGTCGGATTTCCAAGCATCTGTTCAAATACGCTTTTAACATTTTCAAACGACGGGTTTAATGCAGCATATAGATATTGTTCTAGCAAAGGTGTTGGCTTAGTGAGCATTCCAGAAGAGTCTATGAGGACAAGTTTTTCTATCAAATCCTTATCGTCTATGGCTACTTTCGCGGCTATATATCCTCCCAGTGAATGACCTATTATTGTTATTGTCTTGTAATTATCGTCATTGCAGTAATCATCATTTATCCAAATTTGCTTACAAGAAATGACTTCTCTAATGAACTTGCTAAAATACTCTATAGTGTACTCTGGCGTTACTGGTTTATCACTACCACCAAATCCCATGAGGTCCACGGCTACAATCGGATGGAAATATCTGGATAAAGCATCAGGGATATCTCCCCATCTATCTGAGGATGAGCCCAGACCATGGATAAATAAAATATTTTTCTTTTTAGAACTACTGTATTTTTCAGATTTCAGATATCTTATTTGAAAATCATTTAGAATTATTTTATTCTCTTTCACTGCCTCTACCTAATAGTATGTCCCGCTTCTGCTACTTTAAATATTTGATAATTGGGAGACATATTGTAATAAAAGTCATGACAATGGCAAACAATGTAAAAATTCTTAGAGCAAAAATATTTGGTGGAATTTGATTGGCTCTCCATTGAGAGTGCTTGAAGCAAATAAGGTATCTGTACATTGTGAAAGTTTCTTACTGACTCTTGTAATAGCGATAGCCCAAAATGATGCTATTATAATCCACACGCTTACTTCTCTTGAAATATAATCCAATCCCTTGTCGGGCCGGGCATAAGACTCAGGGATTAAAGTTACGCACTGACTATTCAGTCATTCTTTTTTTCCACTGTTCCCTTTCATTACTATCGTCTCCTCAATTACCATCTCTAAATATCGTCTAATTTCCTTATCATCTTGCATTGTTGATACTACTTGTGTTTTTTTTTCCAAAGTGCCTGCGTGTTGACGGATTAATTTTACAAGATTTCCTATTATCTCCGCATTCTCCTCTGCGTTACTTAAAGTATCTAACAGACTATACTCCTTTACATATTTTCTGACCAAGTTACGCAATTCTGCATCTTGAGCCACTGACAGCGCGACAGCGTATATTCCTATGGTAAAAAGAAATGAAGCAAATACAAGAAAAGCCCGTTGGATTGCTCCAAAGGGTGGAAAGGAATTGTTTGTTATCCAGTTATTTGTCGTTGGAGAAATTAATAGGGTCGCTAATGCTGCGATAATTAAATAGTTAATAATAGGGGAATAGGAAATCTGTTGTCTAAGCGTTTTGGCTACCAAAATATATGCATAAGCTATTACAAAATCAGCAGCAATCCATCCTATAGTACCCATCATCCTAAAAATAAGAAACCTCGATTCCATATACACGAATTCACTGCCGGTTGACTTTAAAAATTGAGGACCAAAAACCCCTGTTAAAAAAAGGGAAGGGGGTAAAATTATAAGTATCCAAAATATTTTTTTTCCTATTCGATCCTTAAAGTAACGAAGGAAAAATGCTACAGCTACTGTTTCTGCGATAGCAATTGCAGTAACTTGAGGGACAAGAAATCCATAGAGGTGGATAACAAGTTCCGTACTAGTCAGGTGTCTGCTTGCCATGGAATTACTAGCGGGGAAATCTGGATCTATGGTGGGTGGTCGTGAAACGATTAGTTGTTTTATGTCTAGTGTGATAGCAACTGTAGTGCTTATACAAAGCAGCATCGCTGATATACCAAATGCCAATAACATGATATTATGCCGTTTGTTGACACTCAAATCGAACCATGACAAGAATTTGTATGTACGAAAACCAAAAAACAAGATAGATACCGTGCTTATGAGGAGAAGTACTATTAACAGGTAAGTAGTATAATGTGAAAATAACATCATTTCAACAATTATAATTCCAAAAATGACCAAGAGTGCATAAAGGAAAATAGGAGTTGCTCTGTATAGCCTATTAAAAAAAGATGGAGCCTCAAAGTTTTTACGCAATGCAACCATATAATCTCTAAGTGCATACAGACATGCAAAAAATACAACGATACTCATTATCACAAATAATATTAAACCAAAAGAAGAAGTGAGAGATTTTCCTAAAACGTCAAAAAAAGTGCCAAAGATGACATCGGTTATTATTACGGCCCAGGCAATAAACGTCATTAAATACGTCTTTCTTGTAATAGTGTTTGTAGTGACAATCAATGGCAATACTATTCAAATATTTTCATGATT
The DNA here is from genome assembly GCA_035276505.1 of Candidatus Nitrosocosmicus sp. Taxonomy (GTDB): domain Archaea; phylum Thermoproteota; class Nitrososphaeria; order Nitrososphaerales; family Nitrososphaeraceae; genus Nitrosocosmicus. The sequence continues at coordinate 206 of DATELO010000060.1, read as the reverse complement.
AACATATATTTATTAATATTCATATTCATTTTCAGATATGTATTATACTGATGTTTTATATTATTTTTTAATCATTGTGTAGGTTATATTCAAATTCTTGCACGTTTTTATAGTTTTTATGTAATCGATATTATTGTATATCTTTTTTGTAAATGATGTTCATAAATTTGATATATTATCCCTCTTGTTCAAATACAAACTTTCCT
>DATELO010000059.1:0-16613 GCA_035276505.1 Candidatus Nitrosocosmicus sp. | reverse complement strand
CTAAAGGCGTGATCTTAGCGGCATAATCACAATAGTTATACAATCTACCTCCCGCTATCATCCGCTTAAGATTAAATTTCATAGTCAAATCCTTTCGTCCTTGGTAAAGTTTGTGCCCAATGCCCTTATGCCTAACTTTTGGATGGGTTGAAATATCTGCCCCGTATAGGCTATCTCCTGTAAGCGTGTGTGTAGTTAGCATTCCATCCCCTGTAATCCCCTTCCAAGTATGTTCAGCATAAGCAGGATCAAGACTTACAATTAAGCTGGTTGCAGAGCCAACTATTTTTCCATCCAATTCGGCAACAAGTTGACCTTCTGGAAATATATCTAGATGACTCTGTAATTCTGTAGGGTGCCATATATTTCCGGTTTTGGCTAGATCTGCGAAAGACTCTTCTTGTAACTCTACTATTTTAGGAATATCCGATACAACTGCTTGCCTAACAATTACGGAATCAGAATTCAAGACATAAAATGAACTCATGTAGGCTGTATAGATCTATAATATGGATTTATATTTTTAGTATTAATATACGTAGATAACGAAAGGTAATCGTAAAGTATGAAACAAATAGTTCTACAAGTGAGTTATTTTCAATAAAAATCATGTGATTTGACTAAATGGGCAGGTAAAATTTATATGGTTTTCAACAGTCAAAATTAATCGTGGATTTTATACCTTTGGCCACAATTTTATGTTAGCTAGTTAGGGAAAGCGATTTTAACCATTAATGGTTGTCAAGGCAAATTTTCTACCACTAGTATCATGCCAAACCAAGCATTAATAAGCTCATGTCAGATTATTTATGTAGGCTAGGAATTATTCTTGAATGAAAGAGACTATCAATTTACTCCGTTTATTGAGAGGTTTAATGAATATATTGTTAAGATAAATGAGTCATTATCTAAAGAAATTGAATGTTATTCATGGTCTGAATTTTACTTACCATTGAAATATGCCTGTCAAGGAGGCAAGAGGATTAGACCTCTTATTCTAAATTTAGCTGCTGAAACAGTACTTGATAGGAGTATAAATTCTATGAATGAGACGGTAACAGAAAATATTTTTTCGGTCTCATCTGCCGTCGAATTATTACATACAGAATCCGTAATACACGACGATATAATTGACTCTGACAATTTAAGAAGAGGTCAACCATCCTTCCATGTTAAGTATGGTTATAACGCTAGCATCTTGACAGCTGATTTCATTTTAGGAATTATTCTAAATATCAGCTCCAAAGCTAACAATAGCTTAGTAACTCGAGAATTATCCAAAGCCTCAATCAGAATGAGTGAGGGCGAAATGCTAGAATTGAGACTGGTTAAGAACCACAAAATCTCCCAGGACCAGTATATTAACGTGATTGAAAACAAGACCGCATCGCTGTTTGAAGCTTCAGCAAAAATTGGAGCTATACTTGCTGGTGGAAATGAAAATCAGGTTAATGCATTGGCAAATTTTGGAAGATTACTGGGTATTGCTTATCAGATACATGATGATTTAATAGACTATAACAATGAAGAGAGGTTATTCAATATTTTAGTCAAACAAAACGATGAGGATAACATTTTCATTGAGATTATGGAAAATACTTATCTCAATTATTCGGACCTGGCTAGGAAAGAGCTTGAAAGTATTGAAGTAAGTCATAGGTCAAAGAAAATTCTTCAGGAATTAACCAACCTTAGTTCATTTTCGTAATAATTCAGACTTGATCTCTAGAAATCACGCTCGTGTATCAAATGGATTAATTTGTAGCCGGAAACAATTTACTGTGGATGCCCGGTCCCTTTCTGTGAATCAATAGAAAATCAGCCAATTGGTAAACAAATAAATAAATTGGAAAATTAGCATAAATCAGTATCTTCATATTATCTTAAAACTTTTCGAGCAAACCCTAAGTATGTAGTATGTCCAATCATTCGCATTGACGGTCTAGTCTTACCTTCTCTCGCTTCTATTTTTCGAATAAAAGTTTCTACACAATCCAAATCAACAAAACCGCCATGGAAAAAGTGTGTAGCTAACATCTCTAGTTGGTTCATAGTTGGACAAATGCATACGACTGATCCACCGCTCTTCATGACTGGATGCACTATATCCAGATAATTCCAAGGATCCCCTAAATCTATTATTACCAAATCAATTCCGTGTAGTTGGCTTATAATTTCAGGTTCAAATTTATGTTGAGTTACATAAGCATTCATTCCAGATTTTTCCAGATTCTTTCTCGCTATCGACATAAAGTCCTCATTTATGTCAAATGTATGTACATGACCACTTGGCATTACTATGCTTGCAAGGAAGGTAGAAAGGGCCGCACTGCCAGTTCCTATTTCCAATACCAGTGATCCATTTTTCAAACCCGTCCTGGCTGCGATGTAACCATAGTCTTTTGGATAAACTATTTGAGTAGTCCTTTGTGATTTCATCACATAATCGTAAATGTTCGGAGGTAAAAGGAAAATCTTTTTGTCTTTGTTAGTAAATATATTGGAACCATATTCTGAGCCAATAGTGGCTCCGACATCGATGATTCCCAAATGGGTATGAAGTTTTTTCTCCTTTTCAACTCTTATCAACCACTTCTTGTCACTATTGTAAAAGTAAAGTACCAACGATCCTTCTTCTATTAACACGCAATTCATTTACCCTGTCGGTTAAATATATATTATTTAGACTATAAGCAGAAGATTAATCTAATTAGCGAATGATTCTTGTAATATGGTATGGAGAAGTGAAAATGTAGGAGTTTGGAAAAGTTCTAGACGACAGGAAATCTTGATTGTAAATATGATCTTTGTATTAGGATTAGTAATAATTGTATCATCAATTGATTCAGGTTTAGGTTTGAAAATCATTCAGCAACAAATGGTTAAAGATGAAAATGATTTTTTTCACTTGATTGGTATTGCTCAAAATAATATTAATAAAACAATAGACAATATATATGCAATAGGTACTCTCTTGAGTTCTGACAATACTACGATAGGAAATTACAGCACCCAAGTAATGGTTCATCCATTGAACCCGATGGAAATGACGCCATATGATATTACGATTTATGATAAAGGTCAAAATGATCAAATCAAGAACCATTCAGTAAAATTCACATTCAATGTATCTGACTCCGAGAATTTGAAGAATTTTAATATTCATTCAGTAAACTCACGGTCTGACATGTTAGGGTTTTTTTTCATAAGTGGTAGAATAACGAATGAAATGAGTGCCATTTCAAACAATACTCTTGTCATCGCGAGTGTCAAAGACGAAAATGAAAAATTATTAGGTATTTGGAAGGCACAAACCGAGCCATATAATATAGCTCCTTCTGCTACCGCATCCTTTACAATTCCCATTACAGATAATAACCAAGGCTTAAGAATAGCAAATTATACTCTTTTCATCAACAATTCTTAATGAGGTATCAAACTACATAGAAAATGGACTAAAAATACAAAATAATGTCCTGTATCCTTACTCAGATCTAGGATTCTTTAAGGATAAGACATATTTTTCAATCTCGTTAAATCTTTGCATCGCATTTTCACTTTGCATGACCGGTGCAAATGTTTCATCAGTTTTAATTTTTTGGAGAACAAGTATGACTTCATCTATTGTAACTCCATGTTTCAAATCGTAATCAACTTGTTTGCAACAATTTGCGATAGTTCCATACCTTTTATGTTGTCGTTTTTCCCAAATACTGGCTGTTTCGGAGAGACCTGTAATAAATTTCTTAATAGTTTTTTCTACATGTTCTAAATGCCATTGCTTCATGGGAAAACTATTTTGAGTCAAAAAAATATCATAATATATTACATCGAACATACATATAAGTGAAACTTGAAGCATATGCTCTAGAAAAAAATTAATAGCAGGTGTTCTTTAATTTATATGATTAGGATCACGTAATAAATATGAATAGTAGATGTGTTCCGATTTATCCATATCCTATATTATTAGTTGAGACTGTTGATAATAGAAAATTCCTCACAATATCTGATGTGCATATCGGTTGTGAAGATAGAATTAAGCGGGCAGGTGTTTTCTTTGATTCCAAGGAAAACGTAAGAGATCTGATTGATGTCCTGATCACAGTACAGGCACGAACAGGAATCAATAATTTGATTATTTTAGGCGATTTGAAATCCTCAACCAACGTAATTTCAAAATCTGAATGGGATAACGTTCCTTATTTCATTAACTCGCTGACAAATAAATTTACTATATATATAATACCTGGAAATCATGATGGAAATTTGAATCAGTTATTACCAATGGATGTTAAATTGATGTTGGTAAAGGGAATGCAACTTGATGATATCCTCTTCATTCATGGTCATACGACCCCCAAGATAACACCAAATTTGAAGAAGATCATTGCAGGTCATTTACACCCTACTTTAAAGATAGATGGGAGTATATTAAATGGTAAAAAGGTCTGGGTTAAAATTAGCCTTATCAAAACTGAGTCTAAATCGAGTAATTTAAATAGTAGATTTGTAAGGAATGTAGAATTGATACTAGTACCACACTTTAATAAACTTCTTGATTTTTTTGTGAGCTCTAACAATGGGAAACTAAGATCCGACAAAAAGTCGATATTACCCCTTTTGGATACTATGTTAAACAAGCAGAATTGGAAAATTGATAGTGCTTTCATTTATACAATGGATGGTTCTTTGGTAGGAACAACAGACGATCTAAATACAATGCTTTATTGATAATGAACTTAACTGGAAATAAGAACCGATTAATATTCATCGACTGATCTTACTGTAGGTCTGTTTGTTTTAATCCATTCTAATGTCTTGACGAAAGAAACTGTACTCTCAACAGTAGTCAAAACTGGTATTCCCATTTCTACTGATTTTCTTCTAATTTGATATTCATCATCTAACATTCCAACATATTTTTCTATCGTCGAAGTAGAGGGAACATTAATTATAAAATTGATCTTTCGCTCAGTAAGTAAATTCAAGATATTAGGTTGTCTATCAGGTTCGCTAATTTTATGTACAAGTTCAATACTTTCAAAACCAGATTTTTTGAAAAATTCAGCAGTATGTTCGGTTGCCAGAATCTTAAATCCCATCGCAGATATTAATGAAACTATTGGATATAGCTTTTCCTTATTTCTTATCCCCCCTATAGTGATCAATGCGGATCCATGTGTTGGTAAAGAGTAGCCTGCAGCAAGATATGACTTTGACAGTGCATCATAAAATGTGTTACCAAAACATGCAACTTCTCCAGTTGACTGCATTTCCACACCCAACATTATATCTGCACCCTCAAGCTGCATAAATGAAAATTGAGGAACCTTGATTCCAAAACCAGATTTTTTTAACCAATGTTCATTATCTATAATTGGTAATTCTTTATTTAGTATTGCTTTGGATGCCAATTCGATCAGATTTAGATCGTAGAATTTGGAAACAAACGGCATTGATCTGGAGGCACGAACGTTAGCTTCGATTACGTAAACTTCGTTATTCTTAACGAGGTATTGAATATTGAGAGGACCCTTAACATTTAAAGCTTTACCAATCTTTAAAGAATAATCAATAAGAGTATCCATAGTTTCCCGGTTTAATCTCCATGGAGGGATGCACATCATTGCATCCCCTGAATGAATTCCGGCGTTATCGATATGTTCTATTATCGATCCTATTACAATCTTCTCCTGACTACCAATTGCATCAACCTCAACCTCCGATGCATCTTCCAAAAATTTACTAATTACTATTGGATAATCCGGGCTTACACTTGAAGCCTCCATCACAAATTGCTCCAATTGTTTTTCACTCCAAACTACCTTCATTGCGGCTCCACTCAAGACATATGATGGTCTAACTAAGACCGGATAACCTTCTTGTAGGGCAAAATTCTTAGATTCTTCTAAGCTAGTAAATATTTTCCAAGGTGGTTGTTTTATCCCCAGATCGTCAAGTAATTTGCTAAATTTGGAACGATCCTCCGCTCTGTCGACATCTATACTTGAAGTTCCCAGGATGTTGACATCATGTTTACTCAAGCGTGAAACCAAATTGTTTGCACTTTGTCCACCTACACATGCAACTAAACCTTTAGGATTTTCCTTTTGGTAAATATCAAGTACTCGTTCCAAAGTCATCTCTTCAAAGTATAGTCTATCAGGAACGTCATAGTCTGTGGAAACTGTTTCAGGATTACAATTAATAATGGCCAAATTGTCTATATTGTTGTTTCGAAGACCATAAACCATATTGACTGTCGCCCAATCAAATTCTACACTGCTGCCAATACGATATGGACCTGCTCCAAGCACTATAATGGCTTTATTTGCTTGATTCTTCACAAAGGAGATATCATCAAAAGTTCCATTATAGGTCAAATACAAATAATTAGTCTTTGCGGGCCATTCCGCAGCTAAGGTATCTATTTGCTTGATTACGGGTAAAATACCTAGTTTATTTCTCAATTCCCTTACTTGATCTTCATTCAGACTCCAACATCGACCTATTTGTTTATCAGAAAATCCTAGTTTTTTTGCCTCCCTCAACAAACTCAAATTTAGGTTTGCTTTCTTAAGTTGTTCTTCTTTTTCTATTACATTTTTAATCTTTATTAAAAACCAAGGGTCGATTGCTGAGAGCCTATTTATGTGTTCAATGCTCATTCCAAACTTAATGGCTTTAACTACGTTGAATATGATTTCATCATCAGGATGGATCAAAGAGTATTCAATTTTTTCAATAATAGACGTCTCTGCATAGCTAGTAACGTCTCCCGATTGTTCTTTCCTAAGGATAACTGATTCTTCATCTCCATTATTACATACCAACCCATCTTTGCCTATCTCACACATCCTTATTGCCTTTTGAATTACCTCTTCAAAGCTTTTACCAATAGCCATTACCTCACCTACGGACTTCATAGCGCTGCCAAGCTTTCGCTTTACCATCTCAAATTTTCTAAAGTCCCAACGGGGCATCTTAACCACCATGTAATCAAGAGCAGGCTCAAAGCATGCCGACGTAACTTTGGTAATCTTATTGACTAATTCGGGTAAAGTATACCCCAGGCCAATTTTAGCAGCCATGTATGCCAATGGATAACCTGTAGCCTTGCTAGCCAGTGCAGAAGATCTAGATAACCTAGCATTAATTTCTATAGCACAATATTCCTCGGATAGCGGATTCAAACCGAATTGTATATTACATTCGCCGTTAATTCCGCAATAGCTAGTAGCTCTTAGGGCGGCGTCCCTTAGCATGTGGTACTCCTTATTGTTTAGAGTCTGTGAAGGAGCAACAACAATGTTATCGCCAGTATGAACCTTCATGCCTAACACATTTTCCATATTACAGATTATCACATTGTTACCTTCAAAATCCCTCATGACCTCATACTCAATTTGCTTCCATTCCCCAACGTATCGTTCAATCAAGACCTGATGTACTAAACTTAGGGATAATCCTCGTTGAACTATTTCTTGTAAATCGTACTCGTTGTAAGCTACGCCACCCCCCCTGCCGCCTAATGTATAAGCAACCCTTATGATTACTGGAAACCCTATCTCCTTTGATATTTTTAATGCTTCTGCATATGAATATGCTGTTGCACTATCTAATACTGGAACGTTACTTTTTACCATCGCATCTTTAAATTTTTGTCTATCTTCAGTTAGTTTTATTCCTTCAATGGAGGTATTAAGCACTTCAACATCATACTTCTTCAAAATATCATTATCATACAAGTCGACACCGCAGTTCAATGCAGTTTGACCGCCAAAACTTAACATAATTGAATCGGGACGTTCTCTCTCGATGACCTCCTCTACAAAATTTCTAGTGATTGGTAACAAATATACTTTATCTGCAAACTTATTATCGGTCTGAATCGTGGCTATATTAGGATTAATCAGTACGCTTGTGATTCCCTCTTCCTTTAGGGCCTTGAGGCATTGAGATCCAGAGTAGTCAAAATAGCGGTTAGATAATTAGTCTAACTCTCGCCTGCTTCTCCGATCTTTATTGCGCCACTGCCTAGTACGAGGACCTTACGTATATTCCCGTTTCGAGGCATTAATTGTCATCACAATTACCAATCTAATCAAAACTATCTTCCTTTCGAATTAAATTTATATCTTTTTATGATACAACGATTCCTGCTTTTTTAACTAACTCCTTAAATTTTTCGAAAACGTACAAGCAATCATCAGGACCTGGTGAGGCTTCAGGATGAAACTGTACTGCTATTATAGGTTTATTCTTATGCTGGATCCCTTCGACAGTGTTATCATCTATATTTTTAAACCAGATTTCAAAATCGGTATTCTGTAAGCTATCCAAGTCAACACCGTATCCGTGATTTTGACTTGTGATTAGAGTAACTTTTGAATTTAAATCTATGCAACTCTTGTTCTGTCCTCGATGTCCAAATTTTAGCTTGTGAGTTTTTGCACCACTCGCTAGCGCCAGGATTTGATTCCCTAAACATATTCCTAATGTTGGAATTGAATGTTCTATTATCTCTGACGCAGTTGTGATAGTTTCTCTACATATAATTGGATCCCCAGGGCCATTGCTAATTACTACCCCAACAGGGTTATGCTGAAGGATATCCTTTATTGTGGCGTTCCATGGAAGCCGTATAACACAAAATCCCAACTTAAGCAAGTTTCTAATTATACTAAATTTAGTTCCAGTGTCAATAAGTACAACTTTTAAGTTGTTATTACTATCACCATATAACTTAGGTTCAGAGATTGAAACCTCTGGCATGAAGTTATGAGAATCATATTCAAATTTATCTTCAAGCAAGGTCTCTGACTCATCCATCACCAATTTTCCACTCATAACGCCGTGAGAGCGGATTTTTTTTGTTAATTCCCGAGTATCTACGTTTGTAATTCCAGGAATCCTTTCATCGTACATCCACTGATCTAAAGTCCTGACGCAAGTCCAATGACTGGATACGTTTGACAAATTATTGACAATAATGCCATTAGTTTGAATCCTGTCTGATTCAAAATACCTAGGTAAACCAAATTCGTCCAGGTTATCCATAGAGGGTACTCCATAATTACCAATTGAAGGATAAGTAAAACAAAGAATCTGTCCTTTGTAAGACGGATCTGTTAATGTTTCGGTATAACCCACCATGCCAGTATTAAATACAATTTCGCCCGAAATATTATTCGGATAACCGAATCCTATCCCTTCAAAAATTGAGCCATCTTGGAGAATTAACTTGGCTTTAGTATTATTTGGTCTATTAAAGAGAGTTGGAATATTTTATCCCCTACAACCCAAAAAATCAAATCATTTATAAATTTTTGTAACAAGGATTTCAAATAGCAACCCCGTTGTTATAGTTGTATTCCCTATCTCTCCATGTGATTTTTGCATTATTTTTAGAAGTCAGTATAGACCACAAAAAAGAGAAAGAAACTATTATACAACCTACTGGAGCGCCAAGAAAATAAAGCGTATTGTGAGTGTTCGCTTTCTTTAATTGGTAATAATTTATCACAAAAATATTAAACACACATGTAGCAGAGATGCTCAGTAGCAAATACAGAGATAGGTCTGGTTGGGGGTTTAAGGCTATTAATAGGACACAATATAGAATTACTAAGTAAGGAAAGCCCATTAGAAAGAAAATACCCAAAGTCATAACGACAGAATTCGTTCGGTCTGTAAAAAATAATGGTACAATTAGTCTTTTAAGCGAGTTCCATAAGGTGCTGAAATCACGTGCCCAAAAGGCCTCAAGTAGGTTTTCTCCCCGAAACATTTTCAATTTGTAGCCTTCCTCCTTCAACTTTTTGCCTAAGGCACCATCCTCAACAATTTCAGACCTCACAGCAGCGTGAGTTCCGACTTGTTCATAGCATTCACGGGAGATCACAAAAAAACTCCCAAAAAGATATCCTATTTTTACCCTAGGATCATTTACTCTCATTGGAGAGTACCTACTAAACATAAAGACTGAAAGAATCGGTAAGACTAACTTGACTATGAGGTTTGGATATTTCAATTTAGGAACAGCAGTCAGGACATCCAGTTTTTCCTTCCTAAGAGTATTAACGGAATCCCTGATGCTATCTCTAGAATGAACTGTATCTGCATCAGTAAACACTAAGTACTTTCCCTTTGAATTTGCATACCCTATATAACATGGCCAATTTTTCCCTATCCACCCAACCGGCTTAGGCCCTGCCTTAAATATCCTAATTCTTGTATTTTCTTTAAACTCCTGAATAATTTCCCATGTTGAATCAGTTGAGCTGTCGTCAATCAACAAGACCTCGTAATTGTCTATATTTTGGTCCAATATACTAGTAACGCATTTCTTGATGTATCTTTCTTCATTTCTAGCAGGGATGATGACACTTATCAGTTCGTCGTTTCCATGAAAATCATCGCCCTTAAGTATAAGTGGGGATAATGTGAACGATCTTTTTAAAACTATTAAAAGATAAATCCAAATTCCAATTGCACCTAAAACTATTACTGAAAATAAGAAATTAATAAACAAAGTTATATCCAATATGAATCCAACACTGAAGGTACCATATAAAGACACCCAACAGCTTTAATTCTTTACTAAACATTTTTAAGTAAAAATTATTAATGATCTTAGATGATGCCAAGAAGTAAGACTGATAAACTAACAGTTAGTTTGATTATAATTGTAATATCAATCTTTTTTTTCACTCAAAACTTTTCGAGTCAAAGCGCACTAGCACAAAGTGGACAGGGCTCAGGAGGGGGCATCCTTTCCTGCACTTTTGTCCAATATTGTTCAAACCCAGTTGAGACAACTAGAAACTTGTCTGGTTCCTCGTTGATAACTCCTTCAGAGCAACCAATGGAAACTACACAAGCAGTACCTGAGGATGAGACACAAGCAGTACCCGGAACACCAGAATTAATCCCCGATGTTACTTCTAATATATCTCTAATTATGACGCCTGACTTACCTGGGAACCTGGGAACCGATGAACTTCAGAACTCAATAGACCCAACATTACAAAGTTCTAACCAAACAGTTCAAACTGCAATCGACGACTCTACTGACGGCAATTTAAGTATTATACCTGAAAATGCCACAGTAATTACTCCATCTTCTGAAATTCCCTCTTCAATGTTAGAGGATAATGTCACAATAGCAATAGAGAATGAGGGTGAAAACAATACAGAGAATGTTTTAGGTAATATGAATACGCCTTCAAATAATATGACACTTGAAAACTTCCCATCACCTGCGGGTCAAAACTTATCTCAAGTAAATTCATTCAACGAGACCATTGATTCAACTGCTGCCAACGAGACCATAATATCTCCTCAAGAATCCGAACAGCAACGAGATAATGTTTCCTCCGTTAGTATGCCATCACCAACACCAACCTCTCAAAGTCAGCCATCACCTACAGCATTTCTAGATCCGATTATCAATCCATTTAAGGAACTATTTGGCTTAAAATAGTTCCTTATAACACTTTCAGAAGTGATTAAAATGACGGAAAATACTAATAGTGATATAACTGAGATTAGATTTGAAGAGTTTACCAAGGTTGATCTCAGAGTCGGTATAATAGTGTGTGCTGAGAATTTAGAAGGTTACAAAAAGATCTTAAAAATCACCGTAGATATTGGTGACGAAAAACGAGTTATTATGTCTGGACTTGCTAAATTTTACAAACCAGAAGAAATTGTGAACAAATGTGTAATTGTCTGTACAAACTTGGCCCCACGAAAATTTGGAGAACAGACTTCGAACGGGATGATACTGGCAGCCACAAATGAAGATGGTAAGCCAGTATTACTGACAGTCTTGCAAGATGTTAAGCCAGGTTCTCAAGTTTCCTGAAATATATCAAATTGATGTTGTAAATGATTTGTACTCCAAATGGTCACATATCCAAAATTTTTTTTCAAGAACAAACTGCGATGTAGTTTGTTCTTATTATGGTAGTTGCTTTGTTGCATAGCTTAATCAAGATTTTTCTGATAAACCTTAAGTTTTGAGCCAGAATGACTAGAGGCGCTACTGCGATTGATCCAGATAATACAGTTCATGAGATGCCAAAAAAGCATTTATTTCTACCATCGGGTAATTTTATTTGGGAAATAAAAAGTAAAAAGGACGAATATACCTATTTTGTCGACTCAAATAGAGAATATTGTACTTGCAAGGGATATTATTATAATTACAATGAAAAAAATGGGTGTTATCATTTGGGAAAAATTACGGAATGTATTCCCGAATTCAAATACAAAGTCTACCTATATCATGATGATTGTTCGAGGGAGTTCTTGAAAGAAGTGGTTCTTAGTATTTTTGCTGAGCATTAATCAATTTCAAATATATAATAGTTAAGAAATTTAACGAGTATGCACGGGTATGAGAATGTACTGATCGTAGGTTCAGGGGGTCGGGAACATGCATTGGGTTGGAAGATTTCTCAAAATGAACATATCCAGAAAGTTATGTACGCAAATGGAAATGGAGGAACCGGCGAAAATGTATCAATATTACCCACCGATATTGAAAGTCTAGCCGAATATGCAAAAAATAACAATTGCTTCACAATCGTAGGGCCAGAAGTACCTCTCTCAATGGGAATAGTAGATGTCTTCAGTTCATATGAACTGCCCATTTTTGGTCCAACCAAAGGCGCCTCCAAATTAGAATCCAGTAAGGAATATTCCAAGAATTTTATGAGAAAACACTCAATCCCTACCAGTGATTTTCAAGTATTCAGTGATTATGACAAAGCCGTAGATTTTATAGAACGGATCGATTACCTGCCTGTTATAAAGGCCGATGGGTTAGCAGCAGGAAAAGGAGTATTTGTAAGTAACAGCAAATCAGAAGCTATCGGTTCAATTGACTTGTTACTAAATAAAAGAATTTTCGGAGAGTCGTGTAATAAAATTATTATTGAAAAAAGAGTATTTGGAGAAGAGTTGTCTATGATGGCTATTTGTGATGGCAACAGTTTTACAATGCTCGATTCTTGCAGAGATTATAAAAGGGTTTTTGATAACGATAGTGGTCCCAATACAGGAGGTATGGGCAGTTATTCACCCGTTCCTGAAATCACTGAAATAGAGAAGGAATACATTGCTGAGAAAATTTTTCAGCCCGTAATAAAGGGGATGAGTAACGAAGGCAGTCCCTTCAAAGGATTCCTCTATGCAGGATTAATGATAGAGAAACATACTGGAAAACCATTTGTTTTGGAATTCAACTCAAGGATGGGAGACCCCGAATGCCAGCCACTAATGATGAGAATGAAATCAGATTTGTTTCAATATATCGAGGCGGCTGAGAACCAAGCTTTAGACTCGATGAAAACTATAGAATGGAGTAAAAAGTTTTCAGTTTGTGTTATAATGACCTCAAAGGGATATCCAGACAAATATGAAACTGGATATTCCATTAGGGGAATAAATAAAGAGTATGATCCTGACCTCATGATTTTCCACTCTGGAACAAAATTAAATCAAAATAATGAACTGGTAACAGCTGGTGGGCGAGTTTTAAGTGTAACCTCTATTGGAAACACAATGAATGATGCAATTGACAAAGTGTATAAGCAGGTTTACAAAATAAGTTGGGGTGAAGACCAACAACAATTTAGAAGAGATATCGGAACCAAAGCACTAAGAAATTAGGATTGAAAACATTTAATCCCAGATTCGGTAACCAATATATCCATTTTTGCATCATGTTCAAAATGATCGAATTCTCCTGGATAAATTTGAAAATCATAACCCAAACCAGCTATTGTCAAATAATTACAAGATATGGATGCAATGAATCTATCATAGTATCCTTTGCCATATCCGATCCTGCTGCCAACAATATCGAATACTATTCCAGGAACAATTAGTAAGTCTAGGTGATTATTCATCTCTACATGGGTCACATTTGGTTCCATGATATTATATTTTCCCTTCTTTAACTCTTGGTTTGATTTGTATTGGTAAAAAACTAATTTGTCATTGACAACCGCAGGAAGGCAAACAGTTTTGGAACTCAATAGAGAGTGATTAAGAATCCTGAAAGTCTGTACTTCGTTTAATATTGGATAGTATAGTCCTATAACCTTAGAATTGTAATAGAAATCTGAGTCAATAAGATTATCTTGAATAGTCCAGCTCTTTATAAAAGAATCAAACGACGATAGATGTTTTCTAATTTGTAGATACCTCTTCCTCAGAACTGGCTTGTCTATTATCATTTTGTAGTTAACAACGAGCCAATGTAGATGCTTTAACTGTATTCTTTAATAACATACAGATAGTCATAGGTCCAACTCCTCCAGGCACTGGAGTAACGTGTCCAGCTTTTTTCTTAACTTCGTTAAAATCGATATCACCACACAGTTTACCTTGTACTCTATTAGTTCCAACATCAATAATGATGGATCCCTCTTTTATCATGTCTGCAGTAAGAACAAAGGATTCTCGTTTGCCTACAGCGGTAATAACAATATCTGCATTTTGAGAAAAATGAGTAAGATCTTTACTGTGAGAGTGTGCTACTGTAACGGTAGCATTTTTTTCGAGTAATAGACTTACCAATGGTTTTCCAACGAGATTGCTCCGATTTATTATTAGCACCTTCAGACCATCTAGATTGATTTCATAGTATTGAAGTAATTCCATTATACCAAGTGGAGTACAGGGTATTAACTTTGCTTGATTATTTGTTAACAATCCGGCGTTGACAAAAGTCAATCCGTCCACATCTTTATTCGGGTTAATTTTGTTTATGACTTTATATTTATCTAAGTGGTCTGGTAATGGTAATTGCAATAATATTCCATGAACAGATTTGTCCAAATTTAGATTTTCGATAATTTGAATTAATTCATTCTCAGAAACACGATTATCCAAACGATAATCCAATGTCTTAATTCCAATAGAATTAGCTGTTTTTTGTTTGTTGTTCACATAAACTATTGATGGAGGGTCGTCGCCTGTCAGTATAGTTGCTAAGCAAGGTTTTATTCCTGATTTAATCAGGTTCTCAATTTCAATTTTTAGACTTTCCTTTATGTGCTGGGATACCGCTAATCCATCAATAATTTTGGCTGTCAATATTTAGATATGTAGATAATGGATATAATTTTAATATTGTCAAATCAAATTACCATAGAAAAAAGATGTAGCCCGAATCTAATCTATTACTGTAAAAAAGGTAATTTAGAAAAATCCTAATTCATTTTACTTTAACCTTTATTCTCGGGGAGACGGATGGTGATTTTAACTTTGAAATTGCGACCTCTGCAGCCTTTTTACCTGATAATAGCATTGAACCGAATGTTGGTCCCATTCTTGGCAATCCATAAGTTTCAGTGACGGACATTCCTGCTGCAATCAATCCAGGAAAAACTTCACCTGTGGAATGTACTACGCCGTCTTCTCCGCCCTCAACCCACATTGGATTCATGCCTTTCCAGTCAACCAATCCTCTTTGCATAAGCCTCTTTACAGCTACAGAATCATGACCAGTAGCATCAATCACTAATTTACTCTCAAAGGCAACTGGGTCAACACAAGTTATGTTTCTAGGCAGTGCAGAAACAGGCATCCAATTGACCACAACACCCCCTACTCTTTTATTTTTCAACACCAAATCATCAAATTTAGTAAGTTGTAAAAATCTTACCCCTGCATCGCAAGCAGCAGATATCAATTTTGAACATGCATCTGGGCCCCAGGCAGCATACAAATTTTCATTTATCTTACGATAAGGTACACCTAGTTCATCCCATACTTTTTGAGCAGGTGCTCGAACCGTTACTGGGTTCATCATGTATCCACCTACCCAATATCCACCTCCTAGGTAATTATTTTGTTCAATTATGAGAGTTCTAATGCCTTTTTTTGCTATTTCTCTTCCAGCTGATAAACCGGCAGGCCCTGCACCTAAGATGATAACATCTGAATCGCTATATTCTTGAATAGTTTCAAAAAACATTGAAGCTATGGAACGTGTAATTTCCTTCTCACTCACATCAGCAAATATTTTTTTTTCCATAATTAAATTTCGAGATGGCAATATTAATACATTCTTTATCGAAGACTAAGTTTAACAAATCGACATTTCTATTGCATCAAAATAAATTTGATTTGTTTTTACCAATTACGTATTCATTTATTTTGAATAGAGATTTCCAAGTCTTCATCGAGGTAGTTATGCATTGGAACTATGAAATTTGAGAAAAATAATTTCTCAAAGTAAATGACCAAATTCACTATTCGATTTTGTTATGATCCTTACGTATCCTTTTTAATACCAAATAAAGCACAATTACGCCCGCTATAACACCAATAATTAATGCAGACAATAGCGGAAAGTATACCGATAACGATTCGGACAGCTTATCCCAAGAATTACATAAAAAATATCCAGCGAAGACCAAAGCAAGACTCCAAACTAAGGATCCAAGAAATGTAAAAAAAGTAAACTTACCAATAGGCATCTTAGCAATTCCAGCAGGAACACTTATTAATTCGCGAACACCAGGCGCCATCCTACCCAAGAAAACGGCATATACACCATACCTTTCAAACCATTTTTCAGCTGTGTGAAT
>DATELO010000058.1:0-7401 GCA_035276505.1 Candidatus Nitrosocosmicus sp. | reverse complement strand
CTCTGATGGCTGTAGAGACGGTCTTTAGATACCTGTCAAGGGTCCGTCTGCATGGTCGTTGTGATAATAATAATTCAATGGACAGATCCTAACCCTCTGTTTTCTTTCTATAATTTGGTAGCGTAATAGTAAGAAAACGATGCAGCGACCTGTTTTGATTTAAAACTGAACCAAATATGAACGATAAAGCATCATAGAATGATGGCGGTGGGAGAGTATACACAAAATCTACCTCTATTTCTACTCTGATGAAGATGTTTGATGCTATTGCCGTCGTAAGACCAATCGAATATTCAAGCAATATACAGGATGCTAATTAGAATAGTTAAAAAATTACGACCGGCAGGTCTCGTGGAAAGTATCCATTTCTTCAACCAAAATGTAATATTCTATAAGGCCAGTTATTATAATTCGTCTAGGATTATCCCCCAGTCTTATTTCATTTACTAAGCAAGTTAATGCGATCCGAACAAAAAGACCGTAAGTTTTTGCAACAGTAAAGGAATTTCATGAATACCTAAAGCGAAACTTACCCAATGTTGGCTTGGATCCAAGCTTTCTTAACAGATACCTTAATGAAGTTTTTTTCTGGATAAAGAAATAGGTCAAAAGTAATGGAGATGCTTGTATAGAGCCTAGTCGGGCAATATTAGATGAACCAGATTCTGGGCTTGATATAGATGCCGTTAAAGCGATGGCTGAGGGTAATCAGCAAACTAATTAAAAGAAGTGCGGGATTTGTAGTTTTTACTACCCATCGTACTAGAATTTTGCCTTATGTAAACAAATTTGACAAGGTAAATGTAATGTAATAGGGAAGAATAGCAAAATCAGCAGAAAAAGAGCTTTCAGAAGAACTCGAAGCCAAAGGCTATGCATGGATAGACTTGCGGATAATAGGTAGTAGGATTCTTCTTACACATGCATAATTAGCAAATCTACTAGAATGGGGTATAATCCTCGAGTTTTATATCTTATTTAAACTACAGCGTGGTATTATTAAAATGGCTTTTCTTTCGACTTTTTCCTGGCAGAGTCAGTGATACATGTATCACAAATATACGATGAATTAACCGTATATATTCTATGTATGGTGAGATATATTTATATATAAATATCAGATAAGGAATTCGATTATCTGCCTATTAGATTTATCTAGGGGAGGCTCCGACTCTGACTAAATAAAAATCTTGTATTATTGTAAATGTTGACTATTAGGTTCAAAGGGAACAGACTCGGTATGTGAGTGCGAGGCTCCGACCGAATATTACTTCCTTGAGAGGCTGTCAAAGTCCCTTTGTGAGAGTGAATAAATGTATACCGTCTGTAAAACCAACTATAATAGTAAAAAGGGAGGATAATGAATGAAAAATTGAATCCTAAAGAGTTAACTGGCCTTTTCCATTTATAGATCTGTTCCTGATCTATGAGTATATAAAAAACTTGAGATTACAACCATGTACTGCAGTATATCTTTTTAGGGTTTTTCTGAACCCTACTTAGTTCTTTATTACATTCTTACCTTTTTCTGTAGGGATAATCTTAATTGATTCATTGGATAATTTTCTATTGAACTGATTTCCATCAAATATTCTGTCGAGAAATATTGCTAATGCTGCTATTTCTGAATGAGGTTGATTTCCTATAGCAATATTGTAGTCAGCTAAAAAATAGATTTCCTTTGGAACTTTCTCCGCACCAATAATCACAAGTACATTTTGATTTAATGACTTTATCTCTGTAATTTTTTCATTTATCAATGCACCATACATAGTAAGATGGACAACAATTCCACCATTTGCTTTCCAGCTTTTGATAATTTGTTTCCAATTATCTATAATCTCTAATTGAAATTCATTTTCCCCGCCCCATCTCTTGTTAACCTTTTCGAGGGTACTTTTGATTTCGTCATCAACATCGGTCATATAGATCCTATCACATCCTAGAGCACGCGAAACTAGAACAGCATGAGTCGTTGTTCGGTCATCTCTTACCAACCTGTGACCAATTCTTAATACCGAAACAGCAAAAGTACGATTTTGGGACACTATAGACGACGACTTTCCGTTTTCTTTTAGCAATGATTTTTGGCCTCTATCCTCCAATCAAGATTTATCCTTGGTCTTCTTCCAAATTTTGTTCATTGGCATTGACATAAAGTTTTATTCCCAAAAATCTCTCTAGTTTTTTTGCTAAAATTTCATCTGGGCGGATAGATCCTGTTTCAACCTTTCGAATCAAAGTTACCTTTTCGTTAATTTTTTGACCCAATTGATCATGAGTAAGACCCTTTTTACTTCTTGCATTTCTAATCAACGAGGGGAATTCATGATCAAGTATCATTTCATCCATCATGTTAATTTTTTTGAGTGGTGGTGGCTTAATCCTTGGAGGAGTAGATATTAATTTACGAGTATAAAGATTTCTTGAATTTGGTGACATACCTGTATTACCGTAGGGTGCGTAGGTAGATCTAGTGGCCATATTGCCTCCAATTGCAGCGCCTTTTGACGATGCCGGATTTCTTAAAGAATTGCTAGGCTCAACTGGTTTGCCTCTTCTTGAGCACGATAAGCAAACATTAAAAATTGATTTTTCAATAATTACTTTTTTGCTAACATCGGTATGTTTTCCACATAATTCACAAAAAGAAGCCATATGTAATAATAATTAGGCAGATCTAATTTATTAGGCTTTGTTAATAAAGCATATATTCTTGCAAATGGAGATTATACACATACAAAAGACATGAATGTCGATCTTCACTAAAAATCCTTTTTAAAACCCTGCATTCGTGCATGTCCAGTCCAACCTAGCGCCCTAAAAACGGGGATTGATGAGTGCAGGTCAGATTAGTCGTTCCTATCAATTGATTTATATGCATTATCTCAATATAACAAAAAGTGAAACCATATATTCTTAAAAGATATTTATATAGGTAACACTGTTTACACTCTTGTCGAATGAATTAACCATTATATAAATGAGTAAAAACATAATCGCTCAAAAAGCTCTTAGCCGCCCTAATGACTTGTCTAATTTTCCAGAACAATATTATCTTCAAAACAGGCTCGGCATACTTTGGTTTTTATTATCGTATTAGTTAATTCAAGCATTTAATTGAAAGAGCTGTTTGTAAATCCATATCAAAAGATCTGTTCTCACGTAGATTTTGTCTTTGGCAATGGGATAAGCTCCTCGCTTTCGGGTAATATTGACATCGAATATTCAAAAAAAACAGGAAAGATCAAGAGTTTTAGTATTGATGGGAAATTAGTAGGGACTTTTCGAACCGACGGTGGGATAGCGTTGACAATTTATGGTGCAACTCTACTTCTTAGGGACAAACAATTTCTTGAAAATTGCATTATTCCAATAGAAGATGCGATACCATTTGTTTCAGAAGGTAGATCATTATTTGTCAAACATGTACTTCACTGCGGCTCAAACGTTAAATGCGGCTCTGATGTGGCAATTATTGATAAAAATCAGTCAATATTGGCTGTGGGCCGTTCACTGCTTCCATTCGGTTATTACTCTCAGGGTGGCAAAGAGTGGGATTTGAGTTCAAATCGTCGATCTCAGATCCGTGGTATAGGCGTTAAGATTAGAGAAGGAATAAAAAGCAGAACTGCGTATTGATTTCGATGATGCGTTCAGGCAACAGGGATATGCGAAGAATGCTTGACCGAATGGGATTAGATATGAAGGATTTGGGGTCTGTAGAAGAAGTAATCATTAAAACTGATGTAAAGGAAATATATCTAAAGAAACCACAAGTTGTAGAAATGAAAGGGAAGGATAGTACCATTTTTCAGGTTGTTGCTACCGATATTGAAGAGACCAAACGAGATGTCCCTTCTTTTAAGGAAGAAGATATTGTATTAGTGATGCAGCAGGCGAATGTATCCAAAGAAAAAGCAATAGTAGCACTTACCGACACAAAGGGAGATATTGCTCAAGCAATACTAAATTTGACGGTTTAGATTACTTTTTCAAAATCTTTATAAAATTATAAATTTTTGAATTTAATCATTTGAATTTAAAATATATTTAGTGAATTCATTGCCACTGTGTAATTTTTTGCAGCGAAAGTCGAGACAAAGTTTTATACATGTTTTAGAAAAAGAAAAATCAATTCTTATGATTAGATGAAACAGAGTAGAATACTCAATAATTAAGAGTAATCTTTAATAGTCTTGTAGATACCATTTAGTTCATAACAATAGAAATGTTCAACCTAACAAGTTGTCCACCAGTTATTGTTGCGACAGTTTCAGGGAGATCGTATTATCGAATAACAAGCGTATTAAAGTCCCTAGATTTACGTTATTTATCCTTATCTCCGGAGGAAGCTTCACTATCAAAAGGGAGAGTTATTATTACAACTGATGATGAATCAAGGATCGTAAATAGGGAAGGTGTATTTTTAGATACTCAACTAGAGAAATACCCGTTATCGATTAAAGCTAAAATTCTGCAGAATTGTATGGGGTATTATGGTTCCTCAAAAGAACAACTTGTTATTGGGATTGATCCTGGAAAAAGGATTGGTGTATCTATATTGTACTGTCAATTTGAACTCGATAAAATTATAATGTCATCTGTTCATGCTACTATTGAAAGGATCAGTTTTATATTATCATCAATTGAATCTCCAACTAAAATTGTTAGAATCGGTGATGGAAGCCTAACTTTATCGCATCAAATAGCCGGGATTCTTAGCTCAAACTTTAAGGACAAAATAATTATCGAAATTGTCGATGAATATGGCACATCTATAAGACAAGGTACTGAGAAAAACCGTGGTGGTATTCGAGATATGAGTTCGGCAAGAAAAATTGCTTTTAGAAAGGGAAAGATTTGGAATAGTTACAAGTAGGGAAGATAAGTTCTTAATATCGTTTGGTTAATTTTATTTTGGGCGAAGTTGGCCCAGCCTGGTTAAGGTACGAGCTTCCCAAGCTCGGGATCGCGGGTTCAAATCCCGCACTTCGCACTTTTCATAAGATTAATTTGAACCCGCTAGTTAACCATTTAGTTAACCTTTTGGATTTTTGCTCAATAGGAGGTTAACTATGCACAATTCGAGTTAACCTCTGCTCGTAACAAGTTAACCAATATGATCTTTGCAAAGGATCTACAAAACCTATTTAATATAGTTGAGTTATTATAAGCACCTGGATTCGTCGGTCTCTTTAGCTATTCATAGGAAACCTCAAGGAAAAACGTTAGGGGTTAAACTTAATGAGACTGCAATTATGAACCTTAATCGAAAACTAAGGTCAGATGGGTTTAATACGTTCAGCGAATTTGTACATGCGTATATTGATGGTAAATATCCCTCCCATCAAAATGATGAACAGGTAGAAAAACTACTAATTCACATAAGAGAAAAAGGAATAACTGACCCATTAACAGGTGAATTTAATCCCACATTCTATCGGAACTTTGACTCCAAAGATATGTTGAGGGACTTACTACCCAAATATATCTACAAGAAACATGCGAAGGATTTGGTGAGCTACTGTGAACGTTATCTAGAAATATTCTTTACTAAACCACAGTTAATTCAAGCCGAATCAGGACATAAGCGAGCATGGATATGTGACGCAATGCGAAAGTTTGGGATGTATTATGATAGGAAAATGCATAATCCTGAACTACAAATATTTATTGAAGAAATAATCATACGTTATAACTTAAACAAGAACATGAGAATTCATGATAGAGTATGGTTAGTAGATGAAGGCTATATCGATAAGATGGTTCGTAAGGTATTGGAAATAAATGGTGAAATAGAAATAATCATCAAGTTCGCTTTCTTTTCTGGGTTGAGGGGGGAAGAGATAACCTATGTTCATGAAACCGCAATTTGTGATTCTTTATCGGGGTGTAACTGTCATAAGTTGCATATTACACATAAGAAAAATGGGGTCAGTATTGTTGCCCTAAATAGGATTGTCGGTCAAAAGCATTCTTTCTTTACTATTGTTCCTACTACACTTTGGTATGAGTTTAGGGGTCTCAATAAGGTAACAAAAGAGGAAAGAAGTATTGTTCATTTGATGTTCAAGAATCAAACTGAAGGGAAAGCAACCCTAATGGATTTGCGTAAATTTCACTATAATATTTTGTGTCGTTCTGAAATGGGTGAAGTCGGAGCGGAAGTCTTAGCTGGACGTGCCAAGTCTATTTCTGCGAAACATTACCTTATACATGAACTGGATAAAATGAGTTATCAATATATTAAATGTATGTTCGAACCCTACTTTCGACAATAATTGATCATTACTACAGACCTGACATAAACTAAATTATATCAAAGAGGATAAGACCGTAGTTGGATGAGTTGCTGAATGAATTAGTTTAGAATAAATAGCCAATCAGTGGATTTATCTAATTTGAATTGCCAAAAACGGCTAATTTCTAACAAGTCAAACTATTGTATTTGTAATTAACATATGGACAAATGTCGCAGCAACTGGTGACATCGGCACTCCAATAGTCATAGTCATAACTCATTGACTGCGTCATAGCGGTGGATGAAATACAATATCCATTTGAGTATTTTGTGCAGACTTTTTTCCATCACACCATACTACATTAGGTAACCCTTCCTGTCTTAAAGCCTAGTATAAGTATAATCAGATGTTTATTTTCATCAATAGACAGTTAGGATTAGCCCATACATATGAATAATTATTTCCTATTTGACTTAACCGTGAGATAACGTTAACGGCTTCGATTTCTCTGAATCATTGTTATATTTTGAATTAGAGTGTAAAAAAAGATAAGTATACTAAAAAATCTACTACCATTATGAAGGGAATCGAGTTCATTTTGTTGGCAGTAGGTGCAATCTTAGGTGCCTATCTTAGATACAAGATTACCTCATTTCCTTTGATTCTAGGAATAATTGGGTCGAATGTTCTGATGGTAAACATTATAGGTAGTTTTATCTTGGGTATATTTTCAATTCTGCTGGTCAATTGGAATCTCGATCAAAGATATTCCTTTCTTATAGCAATTGGATTTTGTGGTTCATTAACAACCATGTCATCCTTCGCAATAGAAAATATAGTAATGATAGAAAATAAACAAATTCTAAATATGATGATTAATACGATATCAAATGTCGGATTCTCTTTTTTGGCTCTATATGGCGGCAGAATCTTAATAATTCAATTACTGCAATAGTAATTTTATAACCATGACATTAAGAGAAATGATTTGTTTAAACATCCGTATAAAGAAAAACGACAATGTAAATGGGAAAAGACTAGAGAAAACTATTATTGATTTTTTAATGAAGTCAAATGTTTTAGGGGCTATAGTCTGGCTAGGTATGTCAATGTAGTACTTATAAAGGCTATATCTCAATCAATTAGAATGAAATTG
>DATELO010000057.1:0-6969 GCA_035276505.1 Candidatus Nitrosocosmicus sp. | reverse complement strand
ACGTTACAAAGTTCAGAAAGGGCCTGATTTGAGCCAATTGAATGTACATTGTTACATATGTTTACGGCTTGATCTAGTCCCACAAGACCAGCGATGAGACTATTATCCTGAACCATTTTACAAATGGAATTTATGGCAAATCGAGGGTCTATTTGCGATTGACTAAATGTCGTTTTGGTATTTTCAATGGAGACGAAAAATATCAAAAGTATGCAAAGAATCCTTAAATGGTATTTGCTTATATAAGATGAAAAAAATTTTTTCCCCACTACACTCATCACGTTTTTATCAATACTTGAGATGAGATTTAAACGATCTCTTTGAAAAACATCTCATAAAATAGTGGATTTATATTTTAATACTGAATTCAATATACAGAATTGTTATGTTGGACAATCACAATACTAGATCTTGACCTCTTGTTTTGAGATGTTTACTCAACAAGTCTAACTATGTGAAGAGCAACTATGATTTCATAAGATGGTAAAGACAAGTCCATTAGACATCTTATCAAAGAACGATGTCCGATTGGCTCAAATCATAAGTTCAGTAGGCAACTATTCAATTTAATAGCATAAAGATTCTTCAAATCTCTAATCAGATCTATAGTTTATCAGCAATTAGCCGGAAAAGCAAGTAATGCAATTTTCGAGAGCTCCGTTACGTATTATCATCTATCTTTTCCATCTCAATAACAAATTCTGGAAACCTCCCCTCAAATTCTGTGCACCCAGACCAGATTGTCGTTCAGGAAAATTGAATATATTATGGATTTATCTTCATAAATTCTGTCAAATGATTTAAGCTTGGAAAATATTTGTAGACTTGGAGACGAGGAAGTGGTTGTCGAACTTCTGAGAATTAAGGGTATCGGAAGGGGACTGCTGAAATGTTTTTGATTTTTCGCTTAAATCGTTAAGATGTATTTCATAAAAGTGATTTGGGAATAAAAAGGGCAATTCTACTCATGTATGAATTACCAAATCTTCCAACCAAGGAATTTATTTCAGAGGCATTATCAAAATGGAACCCATACCGAAGCATAGCTGCATGATACTTGTGGAGATCACTACCTATTTTTACCACTATTGGGTAAATTTCAGGGCATTTTACTGTTTATTTTCTAAATCTAACTAAATTATAAATTGAATGAATTCTTATTTAGAAATTTCAAGTTATGATTTTAGATTCAATCCAATTATGAGGCTTAAACTATAAATCTATACTCGGTGATGCATAGATCAATTGATACTAATTGTAGTTACATTAACATCATACGGTTTAACAGGCCTGGTAGTTCTACAGGCACAATTTCCCGAGCCAGATTTACCAATTACTGCAAAAAATGAGGCCAAACCAAAAGATACAATCTCACTTCAAAACACTTTACTAAGTGCAACTACCATAATCCCGAAATGGTACATGGATTAGCTACTGGTAAAAAAACCAGCCAAAAATAAGAGACTTAATTAACCTCATTTTTTATACTCAATATTTGCAATTTGTCACTACAGAAATCATGGTCGAACCGAAATTCTAAAAGTCAAAAAAATACTACCATCGTTGTATCTACAGAAAAGTCTTGATCTTTTTTTCTCTCGACTGTTTGAAAATCTTATGATTCTTTTCATCTAATACAGCTGGATTAATTATTAAATATGTGGAGCACCTGATTATTGATATGAATGATCATTTGTCGAATTCTCATAAATTTCAGATTTTACCGATAAATTCGATCACTAGATATGCGAGTATTTTGTTAGTTGGTTATGATCAAAAAGTCTTGGAATTGATATCTGGAAATCCTTGTCGTTTAAGATTATTCAAATGAACAATCGAGAAAATAATTTTATTAAATGCTCTTATTGTGATAAAGTGGAAACTCTTCCCTTCAAATGTAACTATTGCAAAGAATATTTTTGCAGCGATCATCGAAACCCCATAGGACATTCATGTCCCTTGCTTTCAACTTACAATAAAAAAAGCCATGATGCAGAATTTTATCAAAACCGATCCTCTGGACGTGATATATCCTGGATTAACGTCATGCGGAGGATATTTAATTTAAAAAGCTCACGAACTGAACTACTTCATCTAACTGTTGCAACAATATTGGTTACATGTGTAGGTCTGTCTCTAAATCAATATAGGACATTTTCGTGGCAGTTTTTGGCCATTTTCATTAGTGCTTTTCTGGTACACGAATTAGCTCACAAGTTTCTTGCTCAATATTATGGTAGTTGGGCTGAGTTTAGAGCAGAGATGTATGGATTGATAATAACTGCCATTTCGGCTCTTCCGATAATGCCGTTCAAATTTATAGCTCCGGGGGCAGTTTTGGTTCATTTAGGAGATAGGCAGAAATTTGGTAGAGTCGCGCTAGTTGGACCAGTAACTAATTTGATAATGGGGTTTTCGTTCCTAATGTTATCCAGTTTGTCAAATGACTCAAATAGTCACTACTTTGCGATCGGAGCATCATTTAATGGTTGGATCGCTATGTTCAATCTAATTCCAATGGGCGTGTTAGATGGTCAAAAAATCTTCGATTGGAACAAGATGGTCTGGGGGATTTCGATGACTACTGCGATGGTGTTATTTATTATCGGATATTTATGAATACCGCTAAAGGAGGAAAAATTGTAAAGAAGTTATTCTAATTAGGGCACATGTATTTAGTGCAAAATATCAAAGCGATTTCGTAGATACAGCAAATGAGTACCGAGAATTTTTGAACAATTTATTGCTCTTCCGGTATCTACAAGAACATTTATTTGATTGGTGAAATGGCTTTACCTATCTACGATACTGGAGTTTTTCTTATATGTTGGAATTATGAGACAATTCCTATTTCCAAGATGAGTTAATAAAATTCATTTACTATATAGAGATCTCTTTCATAAACCAAAATGTTTTAATTCTATCTCACATGATTACTCATAATGAATTTAGCAAACAAATCAGTGATAGTTGGCATGGCACCCGCTTTTCTCGTATTAGTTGCATCGGCAATTTCGGGCATAGCTCCAACATACATATTCGCTCAAATTATTAACGGAACACCGGGAGAAGTAGGGACAACTAATAATTCTGAAGTGGACTATCAACCATTGAACTTGACTGGACCTGAAACAGTCGAAGAGTTTGAGGGTATTGAGGGTAGCAATGCAGACATTTTAGGAAATGATACTAACATTAGTAATCCAAATATAACTGCCGACGAAAGTGATGAAATAAATATCCAAGAAGATTGTATGCAGTTGCCTAATCAATCCGCAGTGGATTGTCCTTAACCTTTTTTGTTCTCTTACTTTTTTAATTAGTATTTATTTATTCTGTATGTTGCCCCGATCAAATTAATTATTGACTTGAAACAAATTAAGTTACTAAAAACCCTTGTTATTGTACTGAATGTGAATGGATGATTATAAAATATAGATTTTTACCTAATTTAATTTTGGTCATATATACAAAGGAGAAATCCAAAATCGCCAAAGTCTTAATAACAAGCATAGTGAATCTTCTGCATGAAAAGAATCTTTTTTGTGTTTTTCCTTTTTGCATTGGCAATTAATGGTTATGTTGTGAGCTTTGTTTTGATTGGAAGCATACCGATTAATGTATTCGCAACCAACTCATTCGATCAATCGCTTCAAGAGACTCAACAAGCTTTACAAGACTCAATAAATAGACAAGTACAACAATCTATCACAGATACTATTAGTAGTATTGATAATAGCTCAAATTCATCATCCTCGAGTGCCAAACAAATTAAAAGTCAAGGTATACCGGTTAATAGTTCAGTCAATGATATAATAAGAGGAGGAATTACTAGTTTGCAAACTGATCCTCTGAATAATGAAACCGTTTGGATATTAAGTGGTGTTTATGAGATAGAAAACCTTACATCTGGATCTCCCACTTTCAATGCATCTTTTTACATGGTAAAAACTAATGGAAGTTCCTCTCATTCACACGATATATACAATTCTAAATTGAGGATAGTAACAGATAGCCCAATGGGAAATAATTCTACTTTCCTTAATGGTACCTCCACAGTGACCATGAGAGAGGGTCCAGTAACGAATGTACCTATTAACATTACTTTATTGGGGGATAATGCCCTTAATGTTTGGCTAGACGCCGGGAAGCTAAAAAAGCATTTTGGAACCACACCTATATTTGGAACACAGGAGTTGAAATGTATCGAGGTAACAGACCTGTGTAAATAAGTCCGAAAGGTTCAATCTTGTCGGACATATGACATTCACCTGTTTAATCCGATGATGTAAAATTTCATTGTGCTTGAGTTGAGTCATATGGCACTTATTTATAACAAATTTTGAAATAGAGTTGTAGAATTGGAATGTCACCAACTAGAACTTTAAAGTGAATGTGTTTTGATTTATCGACAAATAGGTTAGTCCCTCAAAATTATGAAATCGTCATATCTTGACTCTTAGATGATAATTTTTTATCCAATAAAACCAGTTATATACTAAATAAGCTGTTAATATTAGATTTGTAGTGGACTTTCCTGGACATATTAGCGGGTTGGAAACAATACGTAACCGAAATTTATTGTGGGTTTATTTGGAAAAACCCACTCGTGAGAAGTTGGAAATGATATCCAAGAAATTTCCAATTCATGAACTAAATATGGAGGATTGTTTATCAAAAAACCAGTTACCCAAGATTGATCGATATGATGATCATGTATTTGTGATACTTCAATTTCCTACAACATCTAAGGAACAAACATCTCCGAGTTTTTCCCAGTTGTCCTTTTTTATCGGAAAGGACTGCCTAATATCTATCACTCAAGGCGACCTTCTTCCCTTATCATCTTTATTTAAGAAATGTAAAGAAGGAAATTACCATGTTCGAAATAATTTGATGGGTGGATCACCAGGATACCTTCTTCATTCCATCCTTGATACACTAGTTGACAACTTGTTACACATGTTGGTGCGAATAATTGGAAAACTCGATGATATAGAGGATGAAGTTTTTGATGATAAGGTTGCAAACGCTAGAGATCTATCTATCCTTAGAAGGGAAATTACTACTCTGCGAAGAATCGTTTTACCATTAAAAAGAATTATGATAGAAATTATATCGAGAGATGTGAAAAGGTTTTCTGAGGGAGCAGAAGAAGAAGAATTGATTGACTACTTTGACGATATTAACGACCACATTTCAAAAGTATTAGAAGCACTCGATGAGTCAAAAGAAACTATCGAAATTTATAAGGATACTGACAACATGTTGAATTCTGAAAAAACAAATAAGATCTTGAGCTTTCTCACAATTTTGTTCACACTGTCAATACCTATTACTGTAGCTGGTACATTTTACGGAATGAATATTGTAATTCCTGGTAGTGTCAACCCTGGTGAGAAAATTGTAGATTATTTACCACTTGCAATTATAAGCTCGATATCTGCTGTGGGGGCAGCTATTATGATATACTATTTCAAAAAGTTAGGATGGATCAATTCTTAATTCATGCAAGTCTATCAATTTTTGATACTACAATTTGATTAGAATACTTTTTCTATGTCAGAATTATTGTAATAGTAGCTCATGTTTGGGCAGATATCTCGAATTTCATAAGGGATTCTTCTAAATAATAAATAGTTTACTCGCTATGGAAATCAATAAAGCAACAAACCATTCTATCTATTTCTAAAACAAATTATTGACATTTCCTCTTCTAATCTCAAGTCTCATTGAAATTGTGATTAAATCGTTACTTCTTACCGGTAATCTATTTTATATTTATTAGAATACAGTTTATGTAATCTTGATTTTGTACTTACAAATTCTTGTTAACGTCAAAATCCGTTATACCAGAAAATTCAACGATTCTAAATACTTTGGGGTGGACTAATTGGTGATCAAAACCTAACTTGGATTTACTTGTAGTTTAATAACGATTGATTGAATTAAATTCTTTCCAATCGAACCTCGAAAGTCACTTTTGAAATCCTTCTATGGTAGGAAGACCTTGTTTATAAGTTATGGTAACATTATCCCCTACATCGAATGGGCAATTTTCTATAGTCCTAGGAATTCCATCAGAGGCTTCTACTATGCATAAATTGTTTTCTTTAATTTGTACGGACACTGTCTCCTGAATACTGGAACTAAGAAGCTGCTGTAGGGACCCACCCATCAGCAAAAAAACTACCACAACACCTAATGCTATAAATAAGACTGCCATAATTTTAGGAGAAAGATCAAAATCCATGCTCTGATATTTTATTTGATAATACCATTAATATAATATTACATTACTTTTTTTTAAAAATTGCTAACCGAATCTAAAGCAATGTGTGAAAATCATCTGATTGAATTGATATATCATAAATAGTTTGACAGCTATTACTAATTTCATTTTAATATTTCTAAATGCCTCTATAAACAAGATTTACGATTAACTTGCGTTGTTTATGCAGAGCAAATCTTTTTTCACTATATGGAAAAAAGTCGCTCCTATAATCTTTCATAATAATAATATTGTTATCAAATCTACATTGCTATTTTTTCATTTTAAAAACATTACATTATGATAATTTTCATGTCACGGTCAACTTCTTCTATGATTTACATGATAACATCTATAATCTAACCCAAGTATTTACTACACTGTGTTTGGAATTATTGTAGTCGTTTCAATACTTGTGAATAGGAATTACTGATATGCCACCAAAAAATTCTTATCAAGATGCATGGATCGCTTTGACAATTCTTAGTTCTCTTGCTTTGATAACTATGTATGGAGAAACTATGCTGATACCTGCACTTCCTTTTCTAATCAATGACTTTGATATCTCTTATAATACATCTTCGTGGATCCTAACTTCCTATCTGATTGCAGGAGCAGTAATGACGCCGATAATTGGTAAACTTTCAGATATTTATGGTAAGAAAAAAATATTGTTGATTGTCATAATTATTTACAGC
>DATELO010000056.1:0-36947 GCA_035276505.1 Candidatus Nitrosocosmicus sp. | reverse complement strand
TTCCTTCGGATATGGTTTTGGAAGTAACGGTGTTGGGGCATTAGCTTCCATGCTTCAAACATGTTCTTTTGGACTTTCTGTAGTAAACATAGATAATGGGGTAGGAGGGGGTATTTTCGCTAGCATGGTTGCAAAGAAAGGCACCTAAAGGGTAATAATAGAAACTTAAGATGGCTTTCTTATCAAGAAATATGCATTATAATTTCATTTACTTGTAGGTATCAATTCCGATCGCAATTCTTTTGGCTTGAAAGTAAAAACCGTCATACCTTCGCATTATGTCTAATCTTCTTACATGAGTGTGATTAATAACTTTAGTAAGCATGAATTATGCTTTTGGTAATAGAATATTATTATTATCCGACTATGAACAACTGATGATATCAATCACTCTGGATATTATCAATAAGGAGAAAGCATTTCATAAAATCAACCAAATATTTCGCAATTGCATAAGAGAATTTTTGCCCGACCTATTAAAACGTTTATAAGAGATTCAAGAAGTTTTCTTGTTTGTTAGCATAAAGGAAAGGATTAGGGAATGTCTTATATTAAAACTCTTAAACGAATACGAAACAATAAAACTAATTACAGAAAAAGGAAGGCCGTATTAATTTCCAGGCGAAACTTTGTAACTATCAAAGTAAGCAATCAGAATATTCATTGTCAACTGATTCAGCCTTCAATTAAGGGAGATTTAGTTTTAACACACGCAGGAAGCAAAGAGCTTGGAAAGTATGGGTGGAAAGGCTCCTTGAATAATTTATCAGCTTGTTTTTTGGTTGGCTTAGTTCTTGGCAAGAAAATGGCATCCAAGAAAATAGATTCAGCAATTTTATACACTGGGAAAACTCCTTTCACCAGCAAAGTAGCTGCCTGTTTAAAAGGAATTTCCGCTGCAGGAATTAATATTCCACTCTCGGAGGAATCCTTGCCAAGTGATGATCGAATTAAAGGTTCTCACGTATCTGAGTATGCAAGTAATCTGAAGGAAGATAAAATTCACTACGAAAAACAATTTTCAAAATTGATTGGAAATAATATAAATCCTGAAGATTATACTAAACATTTCGAAGAAATCAGGAATCATATTTCAGATACTCAAATTGAATGAGGCGGCAAAGTGAGTGACAAACCATAAACATACCGAAAGAATAATAAACAAAAAAATATTGATTTCTATAAGGTTAAGATGAATTAGGGATGAAAACTTTGATATTTTTCAGTTTAATTACCAATTGTAGGTGTAGACAATGAGCAGAATGTCTAGATCTAACGAGGCTGAGGTAGAATGGAAACCTAGAACTACCTTGGGCATAATGGTGGCCAGTGGGAAGATTAACTCAATGGAACAGATTTTTGAAAATGGCATGAGGATCCAAGAATCAGAAATTGTAAAACACTTGTTACCTGATATTAAAACACAAGTTGTTAGCGTAGAAATAGTACAAAAACAAACGGATGCCGGCGAACTAACGAGATTCAATGCTCTAGTAGCGATAGGAAACGAGTCAGGTTGGTTTGGGATAGGAAAGGGGAAGGCATCTCAAATGCGAAATGCTATTGATAAGGCTACTAATGCTTCTTACCTAAACGTCATTCCAGTAAAGCTTGGGTGTGGTAGTTGGGAATGTAGGTGTCATCAAGCTCATTCTGTTCCTTTTAAGGTTCAAGGGCGAGGGGGCAGTGTAACAATAGAATTGATTCCTGGACCAAGAGGTTTAGGAATTGTCGCAGGCGAAAATATTCGAAATCTGTTGAAATTGGCAGGACTAAAGGACTGTTGGAGCCGATCATTTGGCTCTACTAATACAATGTCATCCACAGCTAAAGCCATATTTAACGCATTGCGGAGTACATTTGTAACAGGATAGGATCTAGGATGGTATATCTAGTAGTAAGAATGAAAGGAACAGTAAATATTCCAAATTGGGCACAAAGCACATTGGATAATTTACACTTGAATAAGAAATTTCGCGCAACGTTAGTTCCAGAAAATGAGCAAACACTTGGAATGCTGCGAAAAATAAAGGAGATAGTAGCTTGGACTTCAGTTGAAGAAAGTTTTATTCGCGAAGTTGTAGAAAAGAAGGGAAGGTATACTTCGACGAAATTGTTATCTTCTAATAAGGAGTCACAGGTGGATAATGAGAAAGTAACTGATATAAACAAAGTAGTCTCTGATATTTCTAAAAACGAGTCCTTTCTGTCAAAGATTTCGGGACTAAAGCCCTGGTTCGCATTAAACCCCCCTAAAGGTGGATTCAAAAAGAAATCAAAGGTACTTTATTCCCAAAATGGAATTTTGGGCGAGAATCGTGACCTTGTAGAACTTGTAAGAAGGATGATGTAAAATTTGACTAGTTATAATTTTTGGCTTTATTGTGGATTGCAAACTTTAATATTTACACCAAATGTTGCATATCCCCTATAGGAATAAATGGTGATAATGGATGGCTACTCGATTGAGAAAAAGTAGGAAACAGCGTGGAAGTCGGTATTGTGGATGGGGTCAAATTGGCCAACATAGAGCCTCTGGAAGTCGTGGTGGTGTCGGTGGTGCTGGAAAACACAAGCACTTCTTTATCAGAACCATAAAAGAAGAACCTAATCACTTCGGGCATGAACAATTTCATGCTCTTAGATCCAGTGATGTTCAAAAATGGGTTAACATCAAAGAATTAAATGAGTTAGTAAAATATTCAGAAACCGACAAGGATGGAAAAGTTATTTTAGATTTGAACAAATTGGGAATAGGAAAGGTATTAGGTACTGGTATTCTCAATTCAGCATTTACAATTAAAGTCAGAAAAATTTCTGATTCAGCCAAAAATAAAATCGTATCCGCTGGTGGAGAGGTGATAGTCTTAGATGAGCTCAATACAGAATGATGGACTCTTTAGAACAGTCGTAAAGACTATCTCTCCTTTTATTCCACAAGTCGAAAAACCAAAAAAGAAAATTACACTTACAAATAAGCTTATTTGGACTGGTATCGCATTATTAGTTTATCTTGTTATGGGCCAAGTGCCTTTATTTGGAGTTAATGTCGACCCTGCTACTGATCCTCTTGCATTTGCCAGGGTCATCTTTGCAGCACAACAGAGGACTTTACTAGAATTAGGAATCGGGCCAATAGTCACTGCAGGGTTGCTCATGCAGTTATTAAAAGGATCTGACATTTTGAAACTTAATTTTAGAGATCCTAATGATAGATCACTCTTTACGTCTGCCACTAAAATAGTAACTATCATCGTCATAGTTGCTGAGACGCTATTATATGGTGTGAGTGTTTATGGAGGTGCAACACCCTCTGGATATCACTTGGCTGTGCTTATAGCGCAGTTGACTGCGGCGTGCATCGTTATAATGTACCTCGATGAACTTGTACAAAAGGGATGGGGGTTAGGTTCAGGAATTAGTGTATTCATTATGGCTGGGGTAGCGCAGGCTATTCTGTGGAGCATATTCAATCCACTCCCTATTCCCAATGGGGTTGAACCTAGTGGGCTGATACCCTTCATGATTACAAGTGGAATGGAAGGTCATTTAGCGGACTCGGTTCTGAGATCGGCACCGCCTGCACCTGTACCTAATATGCCAAGCCTATTCGCACTAGGAATTACGGGGGGAATACTACTTCTACTGGTGTATGTGCAGGGTATACACGTGGATATTCCTATTGTGTCGACAAGGTACAGGGGTTTTACAGCAACCTATCCTATCAAATTGCTTTATACCTCGAACATTCCAGTAATATTGGCGTCAGCACTGATGGCGAATGCGCTATTCATAGGACAGATGGTATGGATCAACTATAATCCCAATAATGATAATCCAGCGTTTAATCTAATAGCTCAGTACGATGCCCAATCGCAGAATCCCACAGGTGGGCTATTTTATTATATTACCGCTCCTCGATCGTTTGAAGCGACCGTAGCTGATCCTGTGCGAGCTATAGTGTACGTT
The DNA here is from genome assembly GCA_035276505.1 of Candidatus Nitrosocosmicus sp. GTDB lineage: Archaea > Thermoproteota > Nitrososphaeria > Nitrososphaerales > Nitrososphaeraceae > Nitrosocosmicus. The sequence goes on along the minus strand of DATELO010000056.1, from coordinate 32,978 downwards.
GTATTCTTAACCACAATAGTCACCATTTTTGGTCGGCTGTGGGTTGAACTAGGAGGGCTTTCGGCAAAAGCGGCTGCCAAGAACTTATTGGATGCAGATGTGCAAGTTCCTGGGTTTAGACGGTCTGAGAGTTCGGTGGAATCACTACTAAATCGTTACATACCGTCCGTTACTATAATTGGAGGAGTAATTATTGGACTATTGGCGTCTGTATCTGATCTGTTTAGCGTCTTTGGTACCGGAATTGGGTTGCTGCTGATGGTGGATATCTTGGTGAACTATTACAACCTGCTAGTTAGGGAACAAGTGGACGTCCACATGCCTAAATTGGCTTCTCTATTGGGACGTTCCTAAAGAGGATAGGATTCGAAAATGATATCAGGCTCACATACGTTGAGCTGCCTCACTCTCTTATCCACAAACATTTTTGTCCACCCACTAAATGTTTTTCCAATACAAATAAACAAAATTTTCAAACAGTCAAGATCCATATGACTAAACGTGTCATAATAGTTGGAATTCCAGGTGTGGGAAAGTCTACTGTTCTAACAAATGTACAAAGTCTGTTATCTCAAAGAGGAGTGGATACAAAAATTGCAGAATTTGGAAAAATAATGTTCGATCAAGCCAAAATAATGTCTATACATAATCGCGACCAGCTTCGAAGGTTGTCAATAGATCAACAGCGAACGTTGCAAGAAATGGCTGCAAATTCCATAAACTCCTTGGGTAATGATGTGGTATTAGTAGATACTCATTTATTCATTAGGACAGATGATGGCTTTTATCCTGGGATGCCCCTTAAATTATTAAACATCATAAATCCCACCCATCTAGTTTTGATAACTGCCACAGCAGAAGAAATTCACAAGAGGAGAGAAAGCGATAGTAGCAGACAAAGAGATTTGAATTCTATAGATCGTATAAACAATGATTTAAGACTATCGGAAAACATGATTTCTACTAGTTCTATTATTACAGGTTGCCCGTTTTATCTAATACAGAATAACACAGATGAAGTTGAACAAGCTACAAATTCTATTTGCAAAATCATTTTGAGCAAATGATTTGCATAAATCATTGATAGCTTTATATACTCATAGGCCACTATTGACCCAAATCTAGTTTTAGTGTTAAAAATGGAACCGAATCAAAACAATGATATAAAAAAAATCAATTTCCAACGCGACCGGAAAATTAGTATAGTGATTTCTGGATGGCCAGCAGTAGGTAAAACCACTATTGCAGAAAACCTTGCAAAGGATTTTAATCTAAAACTGTGGAATGGCGGGGATATATTGAAGATGATGGCACATGATAGCGGATACTCATCTTCACTTAATCATGACTGGTGGGATACTGAAGAGGCCGCAAAATTTATGAATGAACGTAGTAACAATCCAAATTTCGACAGAGAAGTTGATAACAGATTGATTGAATTACTAAATGAAGGCAATGTTGTTATTACTAGTTATACTCTCCCTTGGATAGCGGACGCCACTATCAACTTTTGGCTTCAAGGATCAGTTGATAACAGGTCAAAGCGCATGTCAATGCGTGACAATATTGATTTTGACAGTGCAAAGAAAATTATTCAGAGAAGAGATTCTGAGAATAAACTAATTTACAAAAAATTATATCAATTCGAATTTGGAGAAAAACTTGATGTGTTTGATTTCGCTATGAATACAGATATATTAACTTTAGAATCATTGATCTCATTATCCAAAAATATTGTCGAAAATGTATTACGAACGTAAAGCAAATGGAAAAAAATTCCAAGATCAGGCATGACCGACTTTAAACTTACACAACTAGACAACTTAGTAACAATTAGTGAAGGGGTGTCGGATGAACGTTTTGGTAACTATCCTAATAAAAGACCAATTTCCGAATTGTTGAATTATGGTTTGATATTATTGGACAAACCGTCAGGTAATACGAGCCATGAAATTGTTTCTTATGTAAAAAGAATACTACAGTTGGAAAAGGCCGGACATAGTGGGACATTAGACCCAGGTACAACTGGGTTATTACCTATTGGATTAGAAGAGGGAACAAAAATTATACCCGTTTTGCTATTGGGCCCCAAGGAGTATGTTGCATTAGGTAGGCTACACAGTCACGTGTCAGATAGCAAACTCTCTCAGATTATTTTAGAATTTACTGGTCCAATTTACCAAAAACCTCCACAGCGATCATCTGTGAAGCGTCAAACCCGGGTAAGGAATATTTATAAGTTTGACCTTGATGATCAATATGATCGCTTGTTACTCTTAAGAGTATTATGTGAATCTGGAACCTATATTCGAAAATTGATATATGATATGGGTGAGGTTCTCGGGGTAGGAGCTTCGATGATCGAGCTGCGTCGAACAAAAGTATGTGACTTTACCAATGAATCTAATTTTATTCGACTTCATGATTTAGTAGATGCTTTTCAGATCTATAAAGAAACTAAAAATGAAGAAAAACTTCGACGCATTGTGCTTCCGATTGAAATCGCAATGACTCACTTGCCTGCTGTGACAATTAGAGACACCGCTATAGATGCATTATGCCATGGAGCACAACTGGCAATGCCTGGAGTCGTCTCAATTTCAAAAGACATCAAAAAGGGGGATTTGGTTGGGATATATTCATTGAAAGGCGAGATAGTTGGATTGGGAGTTTCGATGCTAGATTTTGAAGAATTTTTTAACAAGAAAAAGGGAATTTGTTTTCAGATCAAAAGAATTGTAATGAAGCCTAGTACTTATCCAAAATTTTGGTCAACTACTACTACAGATACAGAAGGAAACACCAATTCAGAAGCCCCTGAAAAACCTGATCACTATTCTACAGAGGAAGAGGAAGAGAAAGATTCGGAATCAATATTCTCTGATAATAATAACTAAGTGAATTTATGTTAGTGCATAGTATTGGGGTTATTTCCTCAAATTCATTATTTGGGAAAATCTCTAGAGGTTAGATTGTCTCTCCCATCCCTGGGTTGGTTTTATCTAACATTGAAATCTTTCTTGCAAGGTTTTCCATAGTACCTGGCACATGACAATTACACATACAGTCATCACATTCTATGTGTTTCAAATTCTTACAATAAGTTGATATTTGTAATTTTTCCATATACCTAATTTTTGTTAGCCTGCTCTAAATTTAATTGTTTAATTGATAGTAAATCTTAATTAATTTCAATCTTATAGTATTGTAACTCTGACTTGGTGAGATTTGGTAATAAGGATCTAGCACGATATCCGTTTCTTAGAGAGGCGTTGTCGTATGTAACTAAGAATGAATTCAAAATTGAAGATCTCGATAATTCAGAATTTTATCATCTTGTCGAAAAAGCAAAAAGAAAAATTGAACAGTATGTGTTCGATGGGAAATTAGTATACCAGATTGATTATAATAAAACCCACGAAATTATTGTGCAAGAAGAAGTAATAATTTTTCTGATTTCATTGTTATTAATAAAGTCAATATCGATTGATTCTGTTACAAAGAAATTTGCATTGTTCGAGTCGATGAGATTTGAAAAATATCTTATAGCGGATTTAGACAATTCAAACCAAGATGACAAGTTCGTAAAATTAATTTTATATAAAATTTTTGAAGATTTGTTTCAGACTAAAGTAGATTTGGAAGTGGATATTTTCAACTTTTATAAAATCAAGATAAGTGATTATTTAGATCATCCAATTGCTTTCCAAGAAAGAGAATGGAATCTTGTAAATCGAACGGTAGATAAAGGATACGTATATTTAGATGGCAGTGAAATAGTAAGACTATTTAGAAATGAACTTTATTTGTTGATTATCGACAGGATCAAGAAGATTAATCCTGAAGTGATCCCTGATAAAATAGTATCTGTATCAAACTCTCTAAGAAGCAGGTGGGAAAAAATGTATCCTCCGTTAAAAGCGACCGGACATAAAGACATTACGCCACCATGCATTCAGCATATTTTCAATCAAATAAACAAGGGGGAAAATCTTTCTCATCCAGCTAGGGTATTACTGGGTACATTTTTGATATATTCAAACAAATCAATGGATGAAATGATAGAACTTTTTAAACGGTTACCTGACTATAATGAGCAAATTACCAGGTATCAACTGGAGCATCTAGCTGGTAAACGAGGCAACACAAAACAATATTTTGTTCCTTCCTGTGAGAAAATCAAACTAAATAATCTTTGTTTTGAGACTGTAGTTTGTAGAGGGATAAGTAATCCTATCCAATTGATCTATGGAAGACGTACGTGATAACATGACTTCGCCTTCTTCCTCCTCCTCGTCCACCTCATCCTCCTCATCTTCTTCTGATAGATTAAAAGATCCTCTCAGCGACTCATTCACCTATCCTCAGTCAAATGAAAATGATCCAAACAAAATTTGGCTTCAAAAAGTTTTTCGAAAACATTACTTTAATTCTTCCTCAGAGATAGAACTTGATGACTATGTATCAGAACATGAATTTGGGTTTAGACTTTTTGACGGACATGTCCGTAGACATCTAAATTTTAAAAACAAAAGAGAGCTAATTGCAAGTATAATCAAGTTTTCTCCTTCTGACATTTTTTGTTCACCCGCAAGATATCAATATCCCTCTGCGAATATGGATCAAAAAGGCTGGATTGGAGCAGATCTAATATTTGACATCGATGGAAAAGACCTGGAGCTTGATTGTGCACGAATTCATAACATGACATTTTGCAAGAACTGCAAACTAATCGAAAAAGAAGTTCATACTAGTTGCTCAAGATGTAATTCATCAATGGTCAACATAATTGAATTGCCTTGTCAAAATTGTATAAAGAATTTAAAAATGGAAGTAACAAAGTTAGTAGAGGTACTTCATGATGATTTTGGAATCGAACAAACCAATATTAATATCTTTTTTTCAGGTAACAATGGTTTCCACGTCCATGTAGTTGATGATAATTTCTTCAAATCGAATTCCATGAAACGAAGTTCTTTGACACAGTATCTACTAGGAAGAGGTTATCTGATCGATAATTTGGGTTTTAGAATAGATAAAAGCAATAATATTACCATGCTTCCAAATAAGGTTTATTATAATAGAGGCTGGAGAGCGCGTTTGTTAAATCAGCTTCATTTGCAATTGAAAAATCATCGCATAGATGATAAGTTTATTAGAAAAATTGCACAAATTAAGGAAACAAACAAACTTGGGATTTCAGAGATTATTCATAATGAAATTCAAAATATTTCCGTAAAAATAGATCCAAATGTTACTATTGACATTCATAGAATATTCCGGCTCGCTGGAACGATCAATAGTAAGAGTGGGTTGCTTAAATGTCGATGCAAGAATTTAATCTCTTTTGATCCTTTTATAGAATCTTGCATTCGGGAAGATTCATTGGTCAAAATAAATGCGATTGTTGACACCAAAACGATTTTCAATGGAACTTCATACAAGATTAAGACTGGTATAAATAACATTCCAGAATTTGTTGCAGTTTATCTCGTTTCAAAGGGGTTAGGAGATATATATATTGAGAATTAACGTTAATGATTTGACATTTGGCCATGTTGGGGAATGAAGGCGAATCCGAGGATCAACCTCTCCTCGAATACTGGATAGTTGCTTTCCAAAAGGCCGGAAATGAAAGGAAGTACGTGTATAGGCAATTTCTTGCAGAGGGGTACTATGAGGCTTATGATATAGTGATGACTTTTGCAGAAAAGACTTCTTACCGAATCCTCTGGTTCAAAGAGAAAAGAAATTCGGGCATAGAATTTAGGGAAAAACTCTTGTCAAATTTGGAATTTATTTGTACTTTTTGCAACAAGAAATTTAACAACATTGAGCCAATCAAATGCAATTACCGGACAAATGGAGACATGAGATGCAAGTCGGAATTTTGTTCGCTTATATGTAAAGAAGAACATTTTTACTTTATGCACATACGACGAGGACAATAAAATATCACGGTCAAAATTTTCTGATTAGTTCCAAATAGCTTCGGACCATTTGGGGATCGACTATTCCCTGGACCACGTATTTTTCACCAGATCTCAATACTATATCCTGGGCAACTGCACTATACGGAATCTCAAATTTTTCAATATCAACTTCATTACTAGTTTCAAAAATGAGTTTGTCAATATTTTGCTCTACCTCAAAACCTAATATCTTTTCGATTTTTCTCATTCCCGATCCACCGCCCCTACCACCGGCAGACCCTCTGGATTCTTGGATCATTAAAACAAAAATAGTATTAGTGGTGTCTAGGCCAGCTGAGAATGTCAAATCAATTTCCGTTAAAGAAACAATTAATTTTCTCTGAGGAAGTTGGATAATGTTAGAGAGGTCCCCACCATTCATATACTCATCTAGAAAATAGCCAATAGAAATATTTATTGAATATCTGTTCAGTAGAAATAAATAATAATTGATTAATAAATGTCAAGATAATGGTCTTGGATCACAACGGTCCTTCAAATCAGTTAACAACAATTTATTGGGATAATAATAGTGTAAAACTTATCGATCAAACTAAGCTACCAGAAAAACTACAAACCATTACTTGTTTTACATATATGGAATTAGCAGAATGCATAAGGAGGCTTGCGATTCGAGGTGCTCCGGCTATAGGTGTGGCTGCTGCCATGGGGTTAGCGCTCTGTGCGATACAAAGCTCAAGTTCGACAAAGGCTAAAATCATGGATGAATTAAAATCTGCGTATAAAATATTGTTGGAAACGCGTCCTACCGCTATTAATCTAAAATGGGGATTAGATACGGTATTTGGAGAGGCAGAAAAATACGAAACTGTGGAAGATATTAAGAAAAATTTAGTGGCTTGCGCAATGAGAATGTCGCAAGAAGACATTGCCATAAACAAAAGACTTGGCAGATATGGGTCTGACCTGATTAACGATGGTGACGTTGTTATGACACATTGTAATGCAGGAGCGCTTGCAACAGTTTCTTATGGAACCGCACTAGGAGTGATCCGTTCGGTAAAAGAATCCGGGAAAAAAATTAGTGTAATAGCAACAGAAACGAGACCCGTCATGCAAGGGTCAAGGCTAACCGCTTTTGAATTAGTACATGATGAAATAGATGTAAGCCTAATACCAGATACTGCTGTTGGTCATCTGATGGCAAACAAGATGATCGATAAAGTAATTGTAGGTGCTGACCGAATATTAAAGACAGGTCACGTATATAATAAAATTGGTACTTATCAGGTTGCATTACTTTCAAAGTCTCACGGAATTCCATTTTATGTGGCTGCGCCACTATCTACTTTTGATCTTAGCAGCGAAACAGCTGACATCATTATTGAAGAGAGGTCAGTTGAAGAAGTTACAAAAATAGGGGATAAGCGCATAGCTCCAGTAGGTGTTCGAATCTTTAATCCAGCATTTGATTTAACACCGCCTGAATTAATTGCTGGTATAATAACTGAGAAGGGGGTAATAACACCACCATACGAAGAGAATATAACAAGCCTATTTAACAGTCCTAGCAATCAAATAGACAAATAATTTTCCTCATGGAAAAAAATTTAAGAAGCGTTTTGATTCAGATTGATAGTGCATACGAATCAAATTACAAAGGAGAGGGTCTTTTCTGAACTTCGTAAATGTATGGATCCCGAAATACCTGTCAATGTGGTTGATCTTGGGCTAATCTATAATGTGGATGTATCAGAAAAGAACAATGTAGATATTAAGATGACGATGACCACTCGTGGTTGTCCATTACATGATACTTTAATAAAAGATGTGAAAAAATATATTAATACTATAGAAGGCGTAGGATCAATAAATGTCGAGATAGTTTGGGATCCCCCATGGTCAATTGACAAAATGAATCCGACAGTCAGGGATAAATTAGGTTTTGGAAAGCCTTCGTTGAGGTTTCAGATAGATTACGAAAAGTATATGCCACAAAAAAGTGGGAAGGTTCTAAAGCAAGATGATGGTTCACTTGCGTTAGTCAATGAACGAGAACAAGGCTTTATGGTTAATGAGAACATTATAGAATTTTGGGATAGTTGTAGCGGAGATAGGACAATCAATCAGCTAGCTGACGATTTTTCACAAAAACTTAGCCTACCAAGACAACAGGTAGAGCAAGAAGTAGTTCAATTGATTCAACAACTACTAGAAGCAGAATTGTTAAAACCTCAGACAACAGAGAATTAGGTTGATATCTTTAGTTAAAATCGAGATTTTTCGCGCTATGGATTAGTACCGCTTTCAGATTCTCTTAATTTGATCGAGATCTGTGTCCTCAAATCATCATCCTGTAAATTGTCCGATTCTATGCTAAGAGACCGTGCGATTAGTTCTAGTTTCTCTCTTTCAGAGGAGATAGGTCTATGAATAGCGGGACCTACATACTCATGCCTTGCAGGCTTTGTAGAGGGATTTGAAATCAGCATATCTTTTTGACTTGTTATTTTAGTTCTTGCTTTTTCATATTCTCCAATAAGCCTTCCAATTGATTTAGAAAATCCTGCAATCTTGGTCGGAAAAATAAATATTACTATAACGATAACAATGATAAACCATTCTGTTCCTGCTATATTAAGCTCATAAACAGGGAATAACATTATATATTATTACAAAAGAACCCGTCCGTAAATATTCTTTTAGTTACTCAATTCAAATGATTAACCATTCAACAAGATTTCTCATTGTATATTTTGAAATCATAATCTGATATAAACATAATAACAAGTTAATAAAATATTCAATCTGTGCAATCAGGAGGACCTAAACCTGTCCCTCATAATTCTAATCAAATCAGTACAAATAGGGAATCAATAGAAAGTATAGTTAGTAAGTTTAGATCTGGTGAATATATCGTGTCAGTGTTTGGACTAGGCCATGTGGGTGCTCCGCTGGCTTCAGTTTGGCTCAGGTCAGGTATCAGAGTCATTGGAGTAGACAAATCAAGTAAGGTTATAGAAAATACAAGGAAGGGTATTACTCATATTCCAGAACCTCTTGTTAATGAATCGTTTTCTAAGGGACTAAAAGAGGATCGGTTTTTCATATATGATGATCCAGTAAAAGCGTCGGTAGATTCTAAATTAAAAATGATATGCGTTCCGGTTTTAATAAAAAAAAGTAAACCAGACTTGTCGATGGTTAAGGAGGTTGTCCTTTCAATCGGTAAGGGTTTAAAGAAAAATGATATCATATCAATTCATCCTTCGCTTCCGCCATTAACAACGGAAAAAGTTTTGGTGCCTTTGCTTGAAAAGTCAAGCGGATTGAAATCGAGAATTGATTTTTCAGTTATTTATAACCCTGAACGTATCTATGAAGGGAGGGCCATATTTGACATAGAAGAAGGTCATCCTGGAATAGTTTCTGCAGATGATCATTATTCGTTAGAAATTGCGTCAGCATTGTTTTCTCTTTTATACAAGAAAGGTTTAGTAAAAATACTCGGGATCAAAACTGCAGAAGCAGAAAAATTATTTGAGGGTGTATATAGGGATGTTAACATTTCTCTGGCCAACGAATTGGCAAGGTTATGCGACAGATTAAATATTGATTTTTGGGAGGCCAAGAGGGCAGCCAATTCTCAAAGTTATTGTCACATTCATGACCCTGGTATTGGGGTAGGCGGCGCATGTATACCTATTTATCCACAATTTATCATCGACGTTGGATTGAAAAACAAATTGAGCTGCAGACTTACAAAAACCGGCAGATCAATTAACAATGAAATGCCCAAGTATTCTTTAATTAAGGCCTTAAAATTGATTAAAGGACGATACTCGAGAAAATCTAAAATAACAATTTTAGGCCTTGCATTTCGTGGCGGGGTATCGGATACTCGTTTATCACCGACTTTTGACTTGCTTCGAGAACTAGCCAAGTTGAAAATTAAAGATGTCATTATACATGATCCCCTAGTAAAAGATGATAGACTATTGGGAAAATTTAAGGATGTTAAATTAGTTTCGAATTTGAATGATGCAATATTTGAAAGAGATTTGATAATTCTGGCTACCAATCACAAAGAATATTCAAATATTGATCCATCGATTTTGGGTAAAACTCCGATTTATGATGGCCGCGGGTTTTTGAATCCTGAGAAATTTGAAAAGGATCTTTATGGCGGCATCGGTAGACCCTCCGTTTGAATTTTGCAAAAAGTACAAGTCAATTTAAAGAACACTTTTATTTATTTTATTAACCCACTGTTGTTATGGTCAAGACGCAGTCGACACAAAAATTAAGTTCAGGATCTCGTGCACCAAATTTTTCATTGAAAGGAGTAGACAATAAGCTTCATTCTTTGAGTGAAATTAATTCTAAATCTTTACTAATAGTATTTATTTGCAACCACTGTCCATATGTAAAGGCTAGGATTTCGGACCTTGTCACTTTGCAATCCAAATTTGATCCTACTGACCTTCAAATAGTTGGAATAAATAGCAATGATCCAAACTATGAAGGAGAAGGCTTCGACAACATGGTACATTTTGCACAGGAATATTCACTAAACTTCCCTTATTTGATAGACGAGACTCAAAATATTGCTAAAGAATTCGGAGCCGTTTGTACGCCGGATCCTTTTCTATTTGACGAGTCAAAGAAACTTGTTTTTCATGGAAAAATCAACAACGCAATAGAGCCAGATGCTATTCCAACTATTCATACCATGGAAGAAAATATTCGCAAAGTATTAGAGGGGAAAAAGAATGACATTTTGAAAGATTTTGATCCATCCATAGGTTGCTCAATAAAGTGGATTAGTTAAGTATTCTTTCTTGTTATTAGTGACTATGATGGTTTCAGCAATTTCAGTTAAGTAATTATAAAATGGAATCCAATTAGCGCTATGATAAACATAACAGTCACTACTCCAGATAAAATCGATTTATCTGATAATATTGTGGTAGTTGGACTTGCTGAAGATGGAAGTATTCCTAGTTATATCGAGAAGGATTCGAAATTAAGTCAGATTTTGAAGAAAATCAATAATTTCGGACACACCCATTTGAAAAGTACCAAGAAGTATGGCAAAAGCATGACTTTAGGTATAAGTTTAGATGATAGTCCTATTACGATTCTGTTAATAGGGCTTGGTGATTCAAATAAATTAACCTCTGATCGCGTAAGACATATTGGAGGTCTGATTTCACTTCGATGCAAAGAGCTAGATTTTACAAGAATCAATATTCTAAAATTTTTTTCTGAACCTACGTATTTCGAACCTTTGATTGAGGGATTGGTACTATCTCGGTATGAATTTAACAACTTTAAAGAGAATTATTCAAAACAAGCTCCAGATTTAGCGTCCTCTGCTGATAGTAATATAAACATAATTACAGACGGGAGCAATCTAGAAGTGGAACTAACACAAATAAACAAATCCAAAACAATTTGTGACGCTGTTTTTTTTTCTAGAGACCTAGCCAACTCTCCTCCAAATCATATCAATCCAGATAAACTGGCTCAGTCAGCAAAGTCATTAGAGTCTATAAATAATATTAAAATCCAAATTTTAGATCAATCTCAAATCAAGGAAATGGGAATGAATGGAATCATTTCAGTTGGTAAAGGGAGTGAAAATGAACCTAAAGTTATCATTGTGAATTATAATAATTCAGAAACTAATGAAAAGCCAATTCTTTTAGTTGGTAAAGCAGTCACCTTTGATACTGGTGGTATTTCCATTAAACCAAGTGATCGGATGGACGAAATGAAATTTGACAAGAGTGGAGGTTGTACGGTTTTGGGAATAATGAAGGCTATAGGAAATCTTGCTCTTCCATTAAATGTTATAGCTATCATCCCAGCAGTTGAAAATATGCCCTCAGGATCAGCTTATCGACCAGGCGATATTATTCGTATGTATAATGGTAAAACTGTGGAGGTACTAAACACCGATGCTGAAGGTAGGATGATATTGGCAGATGCTTTAGCCTATGGAATTTCAAAATATTCACCAAAATGCGTTATTGACTTTGCTACCTTAACTGGAGCCTGCATAATTGCGTTGGGAACGAACGTAGCAGGGATTATTGGTAACGACGACAAATTAATTCAACAACTTAAGATCTCTGCTAGCTCCACTGGAGAAAAAATTTGGCAACTACCATTGTATGAAGAATTCTTTGATCTTATCAAAAGTAATATTGCATCTATAAAGAACATTGGGGGTCGAACAGGGGGAACTATAACCGCCGCTGCATTCCTATCTAATTTTGTCGAAAATACACCTTGGGTTCATTTTGATATTGCTGGAACTGCTTGGACGCAGGATGGCACTTCAGAGAAAAGCTATAACCCCAAAGGGGCCACTGGGTTTGGGATCCGGTTAATAATAAATTTTTTGGAAAATAGAGAAAAAGATTGATTACTCCTAATTTTTTTTGTTATAAAATAAAAGGCGCCAGCACTGCTGTTTTCCAACGGCTCTCGCACGTCAGTATCCAGCAGCGACATCAGGTTTGACTTCCGGGTTCGGAATGGGACCGGGTCGGGCCCTAACGCTATGGCCGGCTAACATAACATGTAGTTTTCGTTAATTTAATCTTTCCTATACGAGTTAGATAACTTATTAAATCAATATTAAAGATGAACTTTAAATACAAACTCCATTGTCTCCTGTCATAATCCATGTAAGATAGTCGCTTGCTAAAATTGCACTAGTGGTGAAAGGGATGATATTGAAGAAAATAGTATTATAAATCATTTTTTGTTCCTCGATACTACATCATATCATTTTGTTTTTGTTATTTTGGTAATTTAACATTAGTTCAACCACTTTACAATGATCAATTACTTTTCAGTGTGTTGGTTGTCTGTCATTTTCCTGTCCAAATCCAGGATTTATATAAAAGATTGACGAATATTATATAAAGATTGGATAAACGCAGTAATTTGATTCATAGGGTGGCTGTTCTTGATCAGGACTTGTGTCAACCAAGAAAGTGTGGTCTTGAATGCATAATATATTGTCCTGTAAACAAAACGGGTGGCGAATGTATTATCCAGAGACCCGATGATGGGAAGGCAGTAATTTCTGAAGATTTATGCACAGGTTGTACTATATGCATTAAAAAATGTCCCTTTGATGCGATAGTAATTGTCAATCTAGCCCAAGAAATAGGCGTCGATAAGATTCATCAATATGGCATAAACAGTTTTAGATTATATAAGATACCTATTCCCAAAGAGGGAACCGTAACTGGCTTGGTGGGTAGGAACGGAATGGGAAAATCTACCATTATAAACCTCTTGTCAGGAAATTTAAGACCCAATTTTGGAGAATTTGAAAAAGCTCCATCTTGGGATGAAGTATTACAAAGAACAACGAATATAGAGTTACGAAAACATTTTGAAAAAATTCAGAACAAAACGTTAAGAACTTCTATAAAACCTCAACTCGTATATTTAATCCCTAAAGTATTTAAGGGAACTGTCGCTGAATTAATGAAAAAATATGATGAAAGAAATGTAACTCAAGCCCTTGTATCCGATTTGGGCCTGAGTAATTCATTAGACAAGCAATTAAGTACGCTAAGTGGAGGAGAGTTACAACGTGTTGCTGTCGCTGTGGCTGCTGCAAAAGATGCAGACTATTATTTTTTTGACGAACCATCGTCTTTTAATGATATCTTTCAAAGATTGGCAGTGGGTAGAGTTATAAGTAATCTTGCTAAAGAGGGAAAAAGTGTAATGATTGTAGAACATGATATGTCACTACTAGACTATCTTTCTGATAATATTTACATAACATATGGCGAACCCGGCGCTTATGGGATTGTTTCATCTTTACAGAGTACCAAAGTTGGAATTAATAATTTCTTGGAGGGTTATATTCCAACAGAAAATATTAGATTCAGGGACAAAGCCTATAAATTTGATATTTCAAGTGTCATTGAATCTGTTCTTTCAACGTCATCAATTATACAATATCCTGCTCTTGAAAAAACCCTTGGACAGTTTAGAGTAAAGATAGAAGGAGGAAGTATCCAACAAGGTGAAGTGATAGGGATAGTAGGGGCAAATGCGTTAGGTAAAACAACTTTTATGAAAATGTTAGCCGGAGTAGATAAATCAGATAATGGAAACATGGATACGAACGCTAAGATATCTTATAAACCACAATATTTGAACCAAGATGTAGAGGGAGATGTTCGATCGCTGATTTACTCAGTTAATAATGGTCCATTTGAGGGAACGCTTGCTGAAGAACATGTATTCTCGCCATTAGGATTGAAGAAACTTTATGACAAATCAGTAAAAGGCTTAAGTGGCGGGGAGCTTCAAAAGGTGGCGGTATCATTATCTTTGATAAGAGAAGCAGATATTTACGCTCTAGATGAACCATCTGCGTTTTTGGACATTGAGGATAGGATAATTATAGCGAAGTTTATTCAACGATTTATTAAATCCAAGGGAAAGTCTGCCTTGATTATCGATCACGATATACAGCTTATAGATCTTGTGTCAGATAGACTCATCATTTTCGAAGGTACGCCTGGAGTAAAAGGTTCAGGTACAGCTCCAATTTCCAAAGAGACAGGCATGAATGAGTTTCTGAAATCTCTTTCAATTTCATTTCGGAGAGACGAAACATCCGGCAGACCTAGAGTAAACAAAGAAAATAGTCGACTAGATAGACAACAGAAAACAGAAGGAAATTACTACTACCTAAAAAATTAATAAGTACTATGAAGATAACCTCATGAGTAAACATTTAAAAACACTACTCCGAGGAACGTTACCAGAAAATGAACTGGAAGAACTTTATTCATCATATGATATTATAGGTGATATAGCTATAATTAAGATCCCTGAATCCATTTTGCATAATAAATATGTTATAGGAGAGGTATTGATTGAAAATATAAAGAATCTTAGAACTGTCCTAAATCAAAGTAATTCTGTATCGGGAGAATATAGATTACGTGGCGTTGATCATATTGCTGGTGAGGAGAAATATCTTACCATCTACAAGGAGTTTGGTTGCAGATTTTTGGTTAATGTGGCGACATCATATTTTTCTCCAAGATTGTCAACTGAGAGACTTCGAATTTCAAACTTGGTAAATTCGGGTGAATCAGTACTGAATATGTTTGCAGGTGTTGGTACATTCTCAGTCGTTATGGTGAAAAAAAAACCAATTAAAGTTCTCAATATTGATTCTAATCTAGATGCCTATATTCTAAGTATGATAAACTCTAATATTAATGGCGTACGTCAGCATATTGTATCTCTCCATGGTGATGCAAGGAAAATACTTCAATCCCGACATTACATAAATAGTTTTGATAGAATATTACTACCGTTACCTGAAAGGGCACATGAATTCTTGGATGTTGCACTGTCATGCTTAAAACCATCTGGTGGTATTTTACATTTTTTTTCTCACATTAAAAGTGAAACTAAGAAGAATGTTGTCTCAGAATCCGAAACACACGTTACTAAATTACTCTCAAAGTTTGATTGTAGTCATCAAATTTCCCATACACAAGTTGTGAGAGACGTGGCACCTAGAATTTATCAAACAGTTACCGATCTTTTTGTGAGTAGAGCCTAGTTCTTCAAATAATTCAGTTATTGTAATTTAATCTTCTCTTTCATTAATGGTTAGTGTAATTCCTATCCATCCTAATATGAAGCAAATTACTCCTACTATAACTGCCACAGTAAGCTTTACAAGTAGTATACCGTAATCTGTAGCAAACAAGGTGTAGACATAAACAGAAAAAAATACAATTGCAATCAATAACAGACCAATTCCCTTCATCTTTTCTACTGCTATCATAATTTTTTCATTCCAAAGTTCTGGTATTTATAGTATTGAATTATTAACTATTCTTATTCAAAGAAATTGGGTTTGGCTCTTCTATCGTTCTAAGATAGTTATCTTCCAAATTTTTTAGGAAAATATCTTGAGTAAGATCTTCGTCCATTAAGAAAGCAGCAATCGAAGTAGCACCCGCTCCTGTACCTTCCTTTACAAATCCCTCGGCATATGCTCTGAGGCCCTTTTTTGTTGATTTATCTAATGCCAAATCAATATTAAAGACTTCTACTTCTTCATCAATTTGATTCACTAAGCCAACTATATCTGACTTTTCATCGTTATACAAATAAGATGTCGTTCCTATGCAGACATTGTCTTTCAAATGGATGTCTAGCGATTTCAATATTGTCATGATACAACACATTTGAGTTCCGCCTCCGAGGATAATTCTCTTTCCACTTGATATGACGCCTTCAGCTATTCCGGCAGCAGTTGGCATCATCGGATCCCCGAGATTGGATATGGCCTTAAATGGATCGTTTGAACAATCGCCCGTCTTTAAATTGGATCTTAATAAAGCCAATTCTATAATCTTATTTTTCAGTGTATGGGGATTATCAGGCATACTGCTACTAACTTTATTAAATGCATTAATACCCATTGCCTGCATAACTCCAAGGGCGGTCGTCGTACCTCCTGGTACGCTTTCGCCCAAAATAATTGTGTCATTTACCTTGGACATCTGCCTACCTAATATCTTACCCATTTCATAATTTTCTAAAGTTTTCTGATATTCCAACCCTGGTTCATTAAGAATGTTTTTTCCACTAGGAGAATCAACGGTTACATAAGGCAATATTGGTTTTATTTCTGATCCAGAATCAACTACATAAATAGGGATGTTAGAAATATCGAGTGCCGTCTTTGTAATAATGGCCGGTGTAGGTTTCCCGTCAGGCGTTGCTGGGATTACACCAACCGATTTACATTTTCCATAATGAATATACTCTGCGTCTGCTGGAGGAGTAAATTTGATTAACTGTGGGTTTGCACCAGCCACAGTTAAACCAGGTATAGTAGAAGTAGCGGTGTATGATATTAGAAAAATAAAAGCTGATTTATCTGATTTAAATGCTTGAAGATCATGTATTGCATTTCTAGAATTAATACCTCTGATGAAATTACCGTTCATCAAGACCTTAACTATTATTAAATATAAAATCTTACTTTCATTGATAGCTCTTTTGGACCCGCAGTACCGGTTAAGAAAAACTTATCTAATATCTTGGCTGCGTGTGCCAGTTGTCATAATTTTTGTGTGAATTCAATAATAATCCCAGGATTCTAGAGGGAAATACCAATTATATGAAGTAGAGATGAAATTACATTTTCTAAATGAAACCACAATAATGAAGTGCTTTTGATTGATTCTCATGTGTTCAAAATTCTAGTCAATGGTCAATATTATAATTAAAAAAATCATATACTTCTTCAAAACTAGACTGATAGTAGCTCTAGCCTCAATGTTGGGTAATCTTACTTGAAGAATGGAGAAAAATTCGCGTCACCTATTCATGAAATTGAGAAATTCATCCTTGTTCTTGAACTTGAAAACAAAATTATTCACTTTTTCTTCTTTGATCGTTGAAGTCTTTTTGGAACCGTAATGATGACCGGGTAATACAACTAACTCACCATCCAAGTTGACTAATTTGCCATAAATCGAGTCAAACATTTCACTTGCGCTTCCACCTGGCAAGTCAAGACGACCACAACTACCTACAAAAATAGTATCCCCTGTAAGTATCACTTTGTTATCCAAAATCAAACAAATGCTATCCTTAGAATGTCCAGGTGTATGGACAATATCTATACTAGAACTTCCAAAAGTTATACGCTCGCCATCTTCTAATGCTTTATCCTTGAGGAGTGGAGAGGATATATGTTGCATGATTTTAGCTCCCGTTAACTTTGCAACCTGCTCGTTACCAATCGTGTGATCAAAATGCGAATGAGTGTTAATTATGAAGTTGATTTGAAGATTATTTTTCTTAAGATATTCATAGATCGTCTCCAAGTTCCATGAAGGATCCACGATTATACATTCATTATTTTTTTCATCAATAATCAGATATGTAAAGTTGGCCATTTCACCAACCAAGAATTGTTCCACCTTCAATTTTACTTAACAACTCCTCTTTCAGTTTCAAATGGGATGCCTATTTTTTTTACGATCAACTTTCCAACAACAGATGCACCATTAAGGTGTCCATGTTTAGGTCTGTGAAACGTTATTGTCATATCTGCATTTATTGCCTTGTCTTTTATTTCTCCTGTGTCTGGATTCAGGCCCGAAGGTATGTCTACTGATAGAATATATGATTTACTTTTTCTGGTATTGATCAAATTAATAATACTAGAATAGGGTTCATCTATATCCCCTTTAATACCAGTACCAAAAATACCATCCAAAATTATGTCGGAATTTTTTATTCTCTCTTTAGTCTCCTCTAGGTTAAATGATTTCAAGGTGTATTTTTTCACAGAGTCTATTTTTTCAATAATTTTCCAGTTAGAGGCAGCCTCGCTAGTCTTCAAGTCATTTGGATCACATAGGAGGATAACAGCTAACTGTGGAGGTTTCTCTGATAAGTTCTTGGATAAAATGTATCCAGAAAGGTGACGCATGGCAACAAGCGCATCTCCTCCGTTGTTACCCTTACCACAAACTGCTACTACTGATTTATTTAAAAGCTTATCTCCAAACTCGCTAACCAAAAGATCAGCTATTCTTGAGCCTGCATTTTCCATCATCAAAATCTTTTTCATAGAAAATTCATTTTCACCATTATTTTCTATTTGATACATCTGATCGGATGAAATAGGTTCAAACCCTCTGATATTCTCAAAATTTTCTTCCATTATCACTAGTTAATCTATATCCTTCCAATATTAAAGAACCACTTAAAGCCTATCGTGTTTATTGAAATGAGTGTAATTTTTTTTCCTTATGCACTTTAATCTTGGCTTCTATCTGATCGATGTGAGATTGTATTAGATGTTTATTACAACAACTCTCATGTGACAATCCTATATCGCAGAATTCACATGAAGTTATGAATTCTAGATTCTCAAAATCCTTTTTACAAATTGCACAAGAATCGTTTGGTAAAGATTCAATAGACAACGGTTTCAACCATCCTTCTCTCCAAAGAACATCAGTCAACAATATTAGTCAACCATGCGTTTCTTTTAAGAATTATCCACATTCATGGGATTTGAAAATTTTTCAAATTTACTTTTCGGATCTTAGCGTTATGGATTGCAAACGTATCCCCTTCGTAATTACACTTTATAATAGGGAATATTCTGGGTGTCTTCTTGAACTTTATTATTTTGTAGTATTCCTTTGTTTTTCTGGGAACATAATTTGTTTTTCCAGCTATTACTTGCCTTTTGATCCTCATGAATTTAAAAGCTAAAATTATATGCTTTTCATTGTATGCTTCAAACATTTTTGTAATTGCAAGGCATCGCACAATTTGATCGGGCGGTACGTAAATACTATTACCCGTCGCTGATTTTGCTTCTATGGCTAGTAAAATCGATAATTTGTTATTTACCGCCACAATATCAGGTAACCCTGTGCTGGATCCCCCTAATCTTCTCGCAATCCAATCTCCGTTATTCAGCTGTTTTACCAATCTATGTTCAAAGTTGTATCCTCTGCTCCGCCGAATATTGGTCATGTATTTCAGGTTTCAATACCTATGCAATAAATTGTTTCTCATACAAAGGCTAGTATTTATAATCTGAGTCTCCAGATTCTATATGAGTTTGGAAATAGACTATTCAAAAATGGAATCTTCGTTAACAGAATTTTCGATCCATTTGAAGCAAGTTGAATCAAGTAGAGAAAAACTAATCAAAGAGAATAGAGAAATAATTTCTTCCTGTAGTAAGGCCATTATTTTATTGCATGGTAACAAGATTCAAGAAGCAAATGATCTGATTGATAATGCTCTCAATCTGCTTAGGGACCTGAAGAAATTTGTAATTTCTGATTTAGATCGTTATCTTTGGCCTGCAGAACAAGAATATGTTGAGGCTCGTATTCTAAAGGAAATTGTCGAAAAAAAATCCGACATTAGTAGTCACATTGATTTGGAGGTTTCTCATAATGCATACCTTACAGGACTTTTAGATTGCATCGGTGAAATTAAACGAATGATTTATGATAATCTGAGGAGAAATGATCTGGAGACTTCGTTATCATTATTCGTAATAATACAATCTTTTTATGATCAAATTTATCCTTTTTCATTCTATGATAACATAGTACCTGGAGTTAGAAAAAAACTCGATGTTGGTAAAAGGATTATTGAAGATGTAAGGATTACCATGACTGAAGAACAAAGAAGAAAAGATTTCTTAAATAAATTTGAAAATAAATCTAGTATTTGAGAAAGCAAATAAAGAAAAATCGGATCTCATTGAAAATGGACAAAGCTTTTCAAGATTAGGCGAATCTTGAAAAAGCCTCGGTTAAGTAAGCATTTAGCTTTGTTGACCACTCGGGGAAACCGTCAGGTGTTTCTGGATAATTTCGATAGAGTACCACCAAATGTTCATTCATTTTGGATGTAAATTTTAAGTCTTCAGCCAATTTCTTATTCAATGCCCCTCTTATCATCATACCAATCTTGCTTAGGGAGCTAAATTCCGGATGTTCCCCATTGGTTATCTTATCGATATCCATTTTTGATAGAAAATGTTTCATTCCATAATTAATTTGATCATTAGTTAGCTGCTGTAACATCCTTCTAAACACCTCAAGTCCAGCTGTCTTGTAACCGTATTCATCGATAAAATTCTTGTTATATTGCCAGAGGCCATTCTCTGATACGTCATTTGCCTCTATCGCTTGTACAACATCCTTACCTGCGATAGTTGCGGCGATAATTGCAGGTCCTATCCCACCAGCATCAAGAGGTTTAGGCATCCATGCGGAATCGCCGACCATTATATAACCATTTGCAACCATGCAATCATTCTGTCTTCTTACGGAAACCTGCCATGTACCCCACTCATTGCCTTGGTCTTCTATCCCATTTGATAATCTTGGATTATTTACAACAGGATTAGCGTCAACATAATCGTCTATCAATTTTTTCAAATCTCTTTTTTTCCCAAATTCCATATTTGCCTTTTCAAATAATTTTTGTTGGACTCCTAATCCAATATTTACTTTGGAATTTCCTTTTGGAAATACCCAGCCATATCCACCGGGGGCAAGCTTTTGATCTAAATGAATAATACAATAGTCAGGATCAAAATACGTCTTGTCCTCTTTGCCATCAGTGTCAAAATCATAGATGTATCGTCCAGTAGATTCCAGGTCAATTCTATCAATCTTTTTTTGAATATAGGATTTTATAGGAAGGTTGGTCCTCAAAACAGAAGTTACGCCTGTACAGTCAACTACAACCTTTGCTGTTTTCTTAAAAACCTCCCTAGTCTTGGAATCCTCTCCTTCTACACCGACTATAAAATTTTCATTCGTGATTAATTGGCGAATTATTATATTACTCTTGATTTCAACGCCTAATTTCGAGGCCTCTTGTATTTGCTTTTGCGGAAGTTGTTTTCTATTAAGAATATACCCTTCGCCATCAAAAGACACTTTGGTTTCATGATCAGGTGAAAATGCAACCACTCCTTTTACTGGGTGTTCTATTTCAGGATAACCCCATGAAATCTTAATTCTGTCAGTCATATAGTCTACCGTATTTTTCCCAACGGCATCTCCGCAAATCCAACCGGATATGGTTTTCCTACCTTGAACGTCAATCGAGTTCCTATCTATCACTAAAATTTTTAGTCGTTGATTAGAATAGTAGGCTGCAGAAGAAGCTACTATTAGTCCTGCTAGACCACCGCCAGCAACAATGATATCATAATCTGTTTTTGACAGGCTCATCTTTTCCTGTACTTACCTAGAAGGAAGGATAATTAAAGCTATGTTGTTAGTTTACGATTGTACAAATTTCCATAATATTGATTATATTAAGTTAATCCTCGATTCCTCACCAGAAATGTTTTTTCATATTCTTTGTACTGGATGGTTTAGATATCAAAACTAGTTATTCAATTCACTAATTCAACGTACACCTCATTTCCTTTGACACGATTAATATCCCAACAAGACGCTATAGGGCATTTTCTCAGCCAGAAGGGAGAAGATATCGACCTTTCAGCAATCGTGCCGACAATTCTGGTCTTTAACAAAGTTTTATATTTTAACAAAAATTAAGTATTAGATTATCATAGAGAGTGATATGACAATAGAGATTGATGATTTCTATAGAAATGTCAAATGCGATTTATGCAGCAAAATAATAGAAAGAAAAATAAAATATTATTATGAAAAACCGCACATCGTCTTAATATCTGTGGACGTATGTGCCGAGTGCAGTTATAGAGTTAGTTTGAAATAACATAGGGTACTTTTAAGCATATCTTGTTACCGCCCCAGAATTAAATAATTGATATTGATTTTGCAAGAATAATCATTTGGAGAAACAATTACTTAATTGTTCGAATTATGTCTTCAGTTAATTGGGTCATTTCAAATATTTGATGCATCAACTTTTATGGAAGATTTGTAGGAATAGTTAGCTATTGCAACACTAATAGATTTCTAGCTTCAATATTTGTAATTGTCTCTAAATGTTCCTTATTTAGATGCTAATTTCTGGACTGGAGTCCAAAAGATATAAAGGAAAGTTAATTTCTATATAACGCGAAAGTATCTAACACTAATAAGATTGATAACAAGATATTAATCAGTTAAGTTATTTAATTAAATTGTAAATGTCTAATGAGAGCTATGGAGTAGAAGACAGTGAGAAAAAACAAAAGCACAAAGTAGAATGCATTAGATGTGGATCAATAATGGGTGAGATATCTGTTTGCCATCTTCGATGCCCAAAATGTGGTTCAGAATTGGATTGCTCCGATAAAGGCAATTACTGGTAATCTTGTTTAGACTCCTTCTAGATGTCTGGCTCTTGTTTTCCTATGATCTTTTCAAATTCCGATTTTACAAAAGTAGTCATAAAACAGTTTCCAATTTAATTGGATCTGAAATAAGCAATACCGAGTTCGACTTTTTTTTATATTCAGTTTTCTAATGTCTGATATCCTATTAGATTAAATTCTTGGTGTTTTAATTACCGATATGATCCAAAAAGATCTCTATAACTGTCCAAGTAGGGAAGTTAATCCTTCATATTTTGACGGGGAGGTAATCATGAGGCAAGTCTTTAACGAATCTAATAGTCAAGATCAAGAGATATATTTCGTTGAATTTGTTAACGGATCAATAACTACAGTACATTATCATGAATCGGAGCAAATATTGATACCCCTTTCCGGAAATGGCATCATAGGAGAATTTACTCTCAAACCCTCGACAACATTGATAGATCTTTGTTGGGAGGATTTTAGTACTAAATCCCTGAAGGTTGGAGAAATCGTAATGATTCGTCCACATGTCTTGCACTTTCATGGGGCGATTCCAAATCAAAATTTTTCACACATTGCTATAAGGAAAATGTTTAATCAATGTATAGAAGGCAATGATTTGATTTCTACTCGATCTCAAACAATCTGGGCATTGGATTTGATCCAAAATTTGTTAGATACAAAAGAACCCTCGATAGTATTGGATCAATTGAATAGGATTTCTGCTAAAGTAAATGAAAATATTCTAGCTTGGATAAATAAGGATTAAGTTGAACCAATTCTTCAATTAGAAACAAAAAAAGAGATTTTAATTGCTCTCATTTTCATTGATAGCCAAACTGTCTTCTAGATTATTTGTAGGGTTGCTGATGTTGGTATCATTATCGAAAATCTGGGTGTTATTACCCTCAATTTGTTCAAATTCTTCAATGGTTTCAGTATCATTGGAATACATTGAGGTAGTATTCTGTGCTATTGCATTTCCAAAACTAAAACTTGCAAGGATTGCTACAAAAGTAAAAACCGTTGCGATGATTGCCTTTTTTTGCATTAGATTAACCAATAATATTGTATTATAAAAATATATTGAAATTATAGTGAAAATTTTATGGCGACTCTGCGGTCAAGCTCAAAAAATCTGGTTGGGATTTATTTATTTTGTAAGGTTATTCATCCATCCCAATTTCCTAAAGTAGTATAGCATTATTATGACTGCGCCTATAGAAAAGCATAATGTAAGAATCAACGGCATAAAATCATATAAATCGTAACTGAAGTTGATGCTACCTGGAATAATAATATTCATTCCAAAAAAAGTTCCAACTACTGTTACTGGAATTGATAAAGTAAACAATATTGTCAAGAAACTAAGAATCTTATTCGTCTTCTCGCTACTTAACATGTGGTCCGTATCTTTATAGATCTCAATGGTTTCCTTAGATTCTTCTAAGGCTTCAAGCACCTTTGAAACATGATCATTGATATCATTGAAGTAAGATATCAAGTCCTCTTCTTCCACATTTGTAGAAAATTTTCTAACATCCCTTGAGATTATTTCTAACATGATCCTTTTTAAAGGTACAACAATTCTGCGCAGGGTTGTAATCTCTCTCCTCAAAATTGAGATTTCTTTTGCAACTGCAACTTTATCATCAAAAACTGCATCTTCTATATCATCTAGATTTCCTATTACTTTCATCAATATGTGGAGCAAGTCGTCAACTAAAGCATCAAGAATGGAGTGCAGTAAATATCCAGGGGAGTTACCCATAATATTTTGTTTATTTTTTCCTTTGTCTATACTACAAGCTTGATACAGTTCGGACAATGGTTTAAGATCTCCTTGATGTATTGAAATTAGAAAATCGCGACCAATGAACAACGAGAGTTGGCTAAATCTGGGCGATGTTTTTTCCTTTTGCGTAGTGGGAAATTGCAAGATTATGAATACATGGTCATCATATCGATCAATTTTGGGCAGTTGGTTTTTGGATAAACAGTCCTCTATGTTTAACTCATGTAATGGATATTTCTTTGCTAATATGTCCAATTTCTCTCTAGTTGGTTGATCAATATACATCCATTCCAAACCTTTGTTTACTATTGGTTTTAGTCCATGCATTCGATTTGATAAAGACATATTATGGCCCCGTATACTGCAATTAGTTCAGACTCTCCTACTAATTAATCTATTAGGTGGGTCTAAATAAATTAAATAAACTGTTATTCTTTCTTGTGAGGGGGGAATTGAACTAATTTTTCAGAGCCACATCGTAAACACAACTTTGGCTCCTCTCCTCCTAGGCAATTGATATAATAACATAATGAACATTGCCTGCGGTCAAGTTTTGAATTTAGTTGCACAGTTCCGTTAGCTGGTTCATAGATAATTGCACCATTATTCTGTAGTATGGGCAAAACATTCAACAAGGTGGAGCTTATCTGATCAACATTCCACGTCCTGTATCTAAGATATTTTTCTTTGAAGGTACTAACTATATTCTTGGTCTCAAACACTTTGCAAAATGTTTCTGGTTTGTTATCGTTAGCTCTAAAAAGGAAATCTCTTAGATACCATTCAAATTCAAAAAGCTGACTGTTGTTATTCAAAAGTTTCCTATAATTCATACTATATTCCCTTTAACCTTTTCGAAGTGGTTTAGCAAGGGAACAAAATAGTTAATTCAAGAAACTCGAGTACCGTTAATTCTGTCCTCAATTATTTTTCTCAGCTTAGGTATGTTGTATCCTAATTCAGCCGAGATAGAAACAACTTGACTCATGCCCCTTGTTATTACTAAATCATTCAACTTATCCTTTATTTCGTTACTCTTTACTTTGTCGATCTTATTTAATACTAGTATGCACTTATCAAGGGAAAGTTCTAATCTTGAAAGTATTTCTAAGGAGCTTTTCAATTTTTTTCTTATTGTAAGTGAGTCCTCACTTAAGTCAATAATTAAGAGTATGACATCTGCATAATTTAGCTCTGACAAAGTTGATTTGAATGCTTCTATCATATAGGGAGGTAATCTACTAATAAACCCAATAGTATCAGAGATCAAAACTTTTCTATCTTCAATGAGGAACGAACGGGTATAGGTAGTTAAAGTAGTAAATACTGTTTCACTGGTGTTCTTTTTCTCCTCTGACAACAAATTAAATAATGTGGTTTTTCCCGCGGAAGTATAGCCCGCAAGGGCTATCAATGGTAAATTGTTATTTAGCCTCTGCACTCTGTGAAGTGCTCTTTTTTTCTCCTCTAACTTTAGTTTCTTCTTTAATACAGTAGTACGCCGCTTTATATCTAGTAAATGAATGTCCGCATCGTATTTTCCAAGTCCATAAAAGCCAGGTTGCTCTCCTAATTTTGCTAACCTAGTTTTCTCTTTTACTCGGACGATGTCATATTTTAATTGGGCCAATTTTACTTGTATCTTGGATTCATTTGTTGTGGCTCTCGCTAAAAATATCTCCAAGATTAATTTCTCTCTGTCTACTACCTCTACCTTACAGAGCCTTGCTAGGTTGTACTGCTGACTAGGTTTCAATATCTCATCAAAAATTATAACATCTATTTCCAATTCTGATACAATCCCCTTCACTTCTTCTGCTTTTCCTTTTCCAATTCCAAACTTTGATTTTGTGATGTTCTTCGGAGTTATACTTCTCACAATACTATAACCTGCTGATCCCGCAAGGCTTAGTGCCTCAGAGACTGCAAATTTGGTCGGGTAGGTTATTAGAACAGCCTTTTTCCCTTCTTCTCGGTTTGTAAAGCTCATAATAAATAAACTCGATTCCCTTTAGTCATGAAAATTTAATCTCATTCAATTCAATACAGCCGGATCAATACCTTGATAAATTTAAATATTTTGTTTCAAGTATTATAGATTGTTTGCAGATAGCATTAAGGAGAGTTAATGGATACAATATACGTAGGTGCACCTATGAAGATCTAAATTCAGTTATTGATATAAATCTGAAAACTTTACCTGAGCATTATACGGAATATTTTTTCGAATCTCTATTGCGAGAAATTCCAGAAGCCTTCATTATTGCTGAAATCGACAACCTGATAGTAGGATATATCATGTGTAAATTAGAATTTGGTTTTTCAAACTTTAGAAAATTAGGATTCGTTAAAAAAGGGCATGTGGTGTCAATAGCACTTCTTCAAGAACATAGAGGCAAAAAGATTGGTGAAGCCCTAATGATAGAAGGAATTAACGGAATTTCTTCACGCAAAGGTGATGAGATATACCTAGAGGTTAGAACTAGCAATATTTCAGCTATTTCCCTTTATCAAAAGCTTGGTTTTCAAACCAAATCGATTTTAAAGTCTTACTATCGCGATGGTGAAGATGCAAATCTAATGGCACTCGAAATATCGTGAAATTCGGTTGATGTGACACTAGACTATAAAATAAATAGCGGGAATTTGTAAATATATTCTTGAATATTTTTGAACCGTCAACACTTTTAGCGATATTTCCTTACTTGTTTATTTCCGCCTTTCCAATATTTGGAATTATACTAATTACTTACTGGTTGATTAAGGATAGGCGGAAGAAAAAAGTTATAGGTAAAATATGATATAAAACATCTCTGCTGATCTCTAAGACTTTAAAGTCAGTCTGGACATCAAATTGCCAATTTTATTTTACTCAGATTTTTTGTTCATGCAAAAAAATTATGGGTATAACAAATCTTGAGCGATAAGCACTATTTCAAATATAAAGAATTTTATTATTAATTTGAACAAAACAATCAAAAGTTTGAGTATTGAGTTGGAAAGTGTTACTTTGACATATTATATTTTTATCCTTAGGTAATACAAGGTTACGAAAAAATTAAGACACAATCTAATTAACATTGAGGGTTTTGTTACGTTCGAATAGGAAATACTTTATAAAGAATAATTTTTACCAAAAAGTACAATTTTTTTTATACCTTGGTTAATTTGCTTACATCTACATTGTGAACGAAATTCGGTTGTTGGTCGAAGGAAGAGACAGAGGGAAAACAAAGTACCGTGACAAGTGTCAGATTTTTTACTTGATTGTCAAAAGCTGTATTGGCAAGTACCAGACTAAAAATAAACTAAGTTATTATAGTTCTTATAGACGTCTTAACTACTATCTTGCTGACTTAATACGACTTGATTTATTGATGTTCGATGAAAAACAACAAAGGTTCTTGGCAACTCCTAAAGGCAATGACTTTGTGAGAAAGTATGATAATATAATTGATTTTGTTCCCTCGTTCAAATGCGATTATGAGATTTAGAGTATCGCACGTAATTGGTGCATTTCACATGTACATGAATAAAAGTAAAGGAAAAGTTGGCTAACTTTACAGATTCGACTTTTGCATTCGTTTGGAGTTGAAGTTTTAGAAAAATTTTTGATACTATGCCGACCTTTTTAGATATCAAACAGCATGTATTTTCGAAAATATTCATAGTTATTTTGACCTCGTTAGGTGTTTCATGTCCAGTTATTGTGACTGACTGGTCAGTAATACTTATATGTGTAAAATTAACATAAAGTATATGTTTTCAGGCCCATTTATGAGAGAACAAAAATTACATGGCTACTTTATCTTACTGTGTATAGCTTCGATGGGTTCCATTCTTCAAATCATTGGGGGTAACTGGGATGTGACTTCTCATTTGTTATTACAGCCAGAAACCTTCTTCACTCCTTCGCACACTCTTTTGTATGGAGGGATATTACTTTTGTCCATTTCTGCACTAATTGCAGTTTTTTTCTTTAAAAAAGAAAATGAAATCAGAAATGATCCGCTTTCTCTTTCCCTCAAATTCCTAATAATAGGATCGGCACTATCTATTGTTTCTGGACCAAGTGATTTTGTTTGGCATGGAGTATTTGGAGTTGATGGATTTCTTAGCCCTACACACTTATTGTTGATATCAGGAATGCTTATCAATTCAATTGGGACAGTAATGGGACTAATTCGAATGAATTCTTGTTTAAAAGATCAACCTGCAAATAGAGTGAATGGCATATTTCTTGTAATTGGGTTTATTGCTCTATGGATTAACTTAATTACCTATGTATACATTTTTTCGTTACCAATATCCAACGGCGAGTTATTCAATTTTAATCTCCCTCCTTTTCTTGAATCCATAATAGCTTTAGTCTTTTTACCTTTGATTAATTCATTTATAATTCTACTAACAATTAATACTTTCAAGAAATTCGGATATACCAGCTTGGTAGGCATTGGTGTAATTGTCCTAAATTCCTTTTCGACCATTTTGCCTTCCCAAGAACTCTCGGCCTTTTTGCCTTACTATTTGTTATCTGCAGTACCCATTATCATCATTGATCTCATAGTATATGACAAGTTGCCTTTCAGAGGAAAGACATCTAATATGAAATATAGTTCAATATTTGCTGGTGCCATAGCCGGAGCATTATTTTATATGATAGGATATCCATTGTTACCTCTAGCACTAGGAGATTATCTTATGCCGTTGAATCTTTCCGCTATGGGGTTTACGACACTGGTTGATATCATCCCAAATTTTGTCAATTCCTTTGCTACTGTATTTCCATTAACCCTTGTTATTGGAGCAGCTGTCGGGCTAATAACAAGCATAGCATATGGGCAAGTTCAAGTTTATATTACAAATAGAATGCAAACTCGGCTCAAATTAAATGATAAATAATGATGAGTTTGGAAAAGCTTAGTCTATTCTGAATCGACCCTGTTTATCCTAGATTTGGATTTCTATTTGTTGGTGATTTTAGTTTATTGTGTATAATCCCTTATAGAGCTCTTAACCCTTTTGAGTTTTTAGTATGAATCTCTAACATACATTACTTCTTGGTCTATCGCGATAATGATTAAATAAGAAAACCAAGATTAAAACAACTTCGTAATTTATCGCGGCCTTAAAACCTAAAATAGTATTGATCTTTACTAATTATTGGAAAGAGTCTGCTCAAATCAATTTGTTACTAACGAAAGCAGGTTTTTGACAATAGTGAAGGGCCCTCAATATGATCTAAAACAGTATATAAGATATGTAGGATCTTTCTACCAAAATATAGTTGAATTCATGAGTTTAGTGATTATCAGCTTCATAAATAAAATTATTCAGGGATTCAAGGCATTCATCTGGATTATCATATTTTTTGATCAAAAAAGGTGCCAGCTTATTAATATTGGAAACAGTGTCAAGTTATTAAACGTTAATTAGTTCTATAGCAAAAAAAGTATAGCTAACCACCAATTAGTATTAATTGCAGAATAATATACCCTGCTTCCAAATGTGCGTTCAGGCGCACCTCAGTAATTACGATTTTATATCATCAAAACAGATAGTAGACCTCATTATACCAGATATAGAAAATATATAAACATCAAATTGATATCGCCATTTAATTGGCTAGACTTCAAACAACTCATTTGGCCAGTACGAATATTGTTAATAAATATCAGAATATTATTGTATAAAATTATTCTAGTAAATAATACCAAATAAGAATAATAGGCTCAACCTTTAGTAACTAATATAAGATCTATACCATCCACGGGTCTTTCATAAGAAGAGGTTTTTTAAACAGTTAAAAACTCGATATTAATACTTAATCCAGTGCCCCAGTCAGAAAGCTAAGCATGATTCCTTTAGATTAAGTTATGACCAATATCTGAAAACAGATAATTTCAAGGCAAAAAAGAAATCTCTAAATCTTATGAAAGAAGGTTGAGGTATGAAAAAAATAGATTCCACTTTTATCCCGCGTATTGCTAAGAACATCAAATCTCTTCTTTCTGATATTGTGATTAATAATCAGAGCGCATCATTTCCCGTTCAAGAAGCCGAACTGGCCAAGATAACGTATATTGCAAGAAATTCATATAATTCTTACTTAAAAGATTATGGTTAACCTGATACTGAATTTATAGAATGGTGCACGTACGTTTTCGTGTCAACAACTAAATCTATTTCAAAGTCTCGTGGACAGTACGAATCCAAAGCTTATGCTGCTACAGGGCCAGAATCTTCACTTGCTTCAACAACGATTATGCGACGTGAGCCCGATGATGACGATGTTCAAATTGAAATTCTTTTTTGTGGGATTTGCCACTCTGATCTACATCAAGTACGTAACGAGTGGAGTGCAATGCCAACTGTTTACCCATGCGTTCCAGGTCATGAAATTGCTGGCCGTGTTATAAAAATAGGTTCAGCAGTTACTAGATTTAAACCGGGAGATCTAGCTGCAGTTGGCTGCTTGGTTGATTCCGATGGTAATTGTCCTCATTGCCAATCTGGTTTAGAGCAGTTCTGTCCAAATATGACTTTAACATATAACTCTCCCGATTTACACCTTGGAGGCGTCACGTATGGAGGATATTCTGACAGCATTGTTGTCAAAGAACACTTTGTCCTAACCGTTCCTAAGAACTTGAATCTTGCCGGTGTTGCTCCTCTCTTATGTGCGGGAATTACAACATATTCCCCCATACGTCATTGGGGAGCTACCAAAGGAAAAAAGGTCGGCGTCGTTGGACTTGGAGGATTAGGTCATATGGCTGTAAAATTCGCTCATGCTTTCGGATCATATGTTGTAGTTTTTACAACGTCACCAAACAAAAAAGAAGATGCTCTCAAGCTGGGTGCTGACGAAGTAGTAGTTTCACGAAATAGTGACGAGATGAAAAAGCATTTATCTACTTTCGACTTTATAATCGACACAGTGTCTGCTGAGCATGATATAAATGCGTATTTGCAATTGCTTCGACCCGACGGTAACATGACCCTCGTAGGCGCCCCAGACAAGCCTCACGCTGTTCCAGCATTCAGTCTTATATCTAATCGTCGAAGTCTATCTGGCTCAAATATTGGAGGTATAGCCGAAACACAGGAGATGCTTGACTTTTGTGGCCAGCATAAAATTACTGCCGATGTTGAAATCGTTCCAATTCAAAAGGTCAACGAAGCTTATGATAGAATAATGGCTGGTGATGTAAAATATCGCTTCTCGATCGATATGAATTCTCTCAAACAAACGAATTAGACTTTCTTCCACTCATTGAAGGAAACCGGCTCATTTTTGATTTTCACATAGCGATCAAAACCAACATCGATCCAGATCACAATAACAAAAAAGCTTAATTCATCATTTGGTATAAAACTGCTATTATCATGTTATGAAAAGCTGAAATCTTGTATATTCAGGGTCAAAGACAAGTTTCAAAATCTTACCAAAGTAAGTTAAAATGTTTGATTAGAATGAAGATTGATGTTTTGCAAAAAAAACTTCCTTTGCTGTCAAAACTATTTGGTGCTAACCCAAGGGTTTTGTTAATGTGAATGAAGGGCCGCCGTCCATTATTACAAAACAAGAGAAAAAAGGTTTTGAAGAATTATATCCTAAACCATCTGAAGTTAAGCACGCTACTGATTTTAGTAATGGGTCGTTGAGTAATAATACATTTGAAGTTATAAATATGTTGGAATGTGAGGGCCTCGGGGGGTTCAAAGAGCTCTTCCAACCTGTACAATATCTCAGAAGCTACTGAATTTAGTAATGTCAGCACGACTAATGCTACGAAAAACAGTAATTTGGGTTCAAATCAGCGCCGGGAGAGGGATTTGAACCCTCGAGGCCCTCACGGGCCACAAGCTTTACAGTACTAGATTTCCAGGCTTGCGCCCTTCCAGGCTAGGCGACCCCGGCTTTTGATATTGATTGACTTGACCTCTTTTTATGTATATCTAATCAGCTCATCTCGATCTTATCTATCATACGTCCAGATAATAAATCAAATTTATATATTTTGGAATGACCAGTTGTGGCCTTGTGGTCCTGGATATCTGAATAAAATAGGAAATTTTGATTACATTGAGTACATACCCAAACTATATTTAGATCTTTATCATTCATCTCTGTCTAACGATAGCAATCAAACAAACGATATAAGCAGTTTGAAAACAAATAATGTTAATTTATTTTGATTAATTTATAGTAATAATATCTTCAAATAATCTTGTAATAAAGTGTGTACAATAATTTACACATGATTTATAATATTAACGGTCAATTGAACTCCTAATATGTTATTAATCAATACTATATAGAATAGCTCTTTAGAAATAATATAGATCTAAGTTAAATTTCGTAGTCAAATTGAATCATATAATA
>DATELO010000055.1:0-3569 GCA_035276505.1 Candidatus Nitrosocosmicus sp. | reverse complement strand
TAGAAGATCAGAAAAAATCTCTTCATCTAATTCAGTATAACCTAAAATTGCTTGTGTTGGAGTCCTGAGTTCGTGTGCTGCTGCATTAATAAATTCTCTTTCTAATTGTTCACTTGCAATTAATTTTTCGTTTGCCACTCTTAGACGAATTGACGTGTCCGTTTGTTCCCAGAAACTATCAAATATTGATATATAAGATAGCACAGTTGGACTGCTTATTGAGTATGTTGTTAATCCGGTTGCCTTTTCAAATGTTGTCATTGTATCGTCTTTTAGTTCCAATGCCAAAACATGCTTTCTATCTATCATTAGAATAGTAGGTTTGAAATCTTGTTGTTTTAAAATTTCTCGGATGAGAATATTCTTTGATATCAGTGAGTCTGATTTAAAGGGAGATGGAATAATCAATTGTTCAAGGTTTAAGTTTCTAGGAGATACAATTCTAATTTTTAGACCTTGACGGCTCTTTCTATGCAGAATATCGATGACTCCAATTCTTTTTTGCAAGTCGACTGCCTTAGATGAAGGATAAACTATGAGAATTTCATCTTTAGCGCTTTTTAATAAGCGTAACAACAATTTCCTAGATTCATTTGAATCTTCTATAATCTGAGTCATTTCAGGTGCTATACCGCTTTCGATCTGTCTTATTCGTTCTCGCACATCAATCCCAGAATTCCACAAGTTTTCAAAGAAGTGTTGAAAATGTTTGATGTATAGTGGCTCTGTGCTATAGAGGATATTCCTAAATATTTCGCCTTTTTCCATTTTCTCAATAGTGGCCTGAAACTGTTTGTCAGATAACGCAAAACTCATCGGGGGTAGATTTTTTACATGTCTTATTTCAATACCAATATTGAGAAAGTTGTTTATGAGAGTGATTTGGTCACTGTTGTTTTCAATATGGGTAACCCATCTCACACTTCCCTTTGCTTCTCCTCCTTCCTTGTATCTAGAGAGAAGGTTTACGTAAGCGTGAAAAAGGTTTTTGTCTTCATGTATCATTTGAAGACCACCTATTGTGGAGCAATTTGACAATCCGTTAATACTTTTACCCGTGATATCTAAGATGAGTGAATATATTTCTCCTGGATTGTCGACAATCCTAGTTTCTATCGGGGATAAGCCTTCTTCAATTTCTTTTATCCGTTGCTCAGCAGGTATTGCTTTTTTCCATATGATTTCAAACACAGATTGATTTTGTCGCACTATACCCTTGACATCGCTATAAATTATCTCACTTAGAGATTTACTATCTTCTAGAACTGAAGATGCAAAATATACTTTCTCATCTGATATTACAAAAGTCCCTTTGATATTATTTACATGTCTTATCTCTGCATCAAAGTCTTTGATTATTTGGTTACAGTATCTGAGGTTATCCTTGGTAACTTCTGTTATAATTCTAATCTCAACTGATCGACTTTTGAGCATGCGATAATTTTCATAAATCTCTGGGACATTGATTATAACTGATGGCCCGTGTTTGTCAGCATAAAAATTTATCATTGAATTACA
The DNA here is from genome assembly GCA_035276505.1 of Candidatus Nitrosocosmicus sp. GTDB lineage: Archaea > Thermoproteota > Nitrososphaeria > Nitrososphaerales > Nitrososphaeraceae > Nitrosocosmicus. The sequence continues at coordinate 2,051 of DATELO010000055.1, read as the reverse complement.
GTTTGAAGCAAATTGAGTAAAAATTCTGATAGTTTCTTTTTCATTTGCAACTTTGACGACTGTCTGTTGTTTAGGGTGATCTTTAAGAGAATTATCTCTATTATGCGGATTACTAAAAGGCCCGGAAGAATTTGAACGTTGATCAGTTGATGATAATTCATCAACAATGTCATCAATATGTTCATTTCCATCCACTATCTTAGTAATTAATCAAGATGATATTTATATTCCATATACAAAGGAGCAATGAGTTAGAAAAGATTAACTATCTCTATTTTTTGAATCTAAAGTATTCGACTCCTCTGTTTGGCTATGTCAAAGGATTGAACAACTATTATACAAATTTTAGTTTCTTTATCATCTTACAATATGATAGTCTAGAAACGTGGGGATACGGTTCAAGGTTGAACATAACTTAATAATTAAAATACATAACAAGTAGTAGGAGTTCTTGTAAAGATTCGATCAAAGACAATCATGAATAGTACCAAGTCTTACATTGTTCAAAAAGAATAATTAAAAAGTATATTATAATATTTAGTAATCTTTTACTTCTTCTTTGAACTTTTCCTTGTCGTATTCTGTATCTATGTCTTTATCTGGGTCTTTAACCTTGTTCGCCATAGCCTTAGCACCTGCTTTAATCTTGTCACCTGCTTCGTCTAACGTGCTTTCTGTATCATCAGCGGCATCATGAACATCATCTTGAAGATCATCTTTTCTATTGAGTGGTTCTTCTGACATTGTAATCGTTAGTATAACATTCTTTATATCTTATATCAAAAAATATTTACCAATTGTTTGTCAGCTCATATTCTATGTATCGCCTTTAGGTTTTGTACAACTATTTTAAGTATGATATACTTTCTTTAGTGTATAAAATATAGTGGTTACAAATTTTAAAATCTTGATGGTTTGTACTGAATATCCTCCCATGCAAGGGGGTGTCGGTCGTTATACTCACAACTTGGTTAGTGGACTACGCTCAAATAATATAGATGTTACAGTCGTGTCTAGTTCTGATGGTTCTGGAGACTACAAAGGTATCTCACCACACAACAAGAACAATTCAGAACTATTATTGCAATTAGTAAAAGAGATCAAGCCAGATATAGTACATGTACAACATGAATTTGGATTATACGGCTTTTACCTAAATTCTCTAAAGCCTTCTAAAACCTCAACAGGGCTTGATAAATTCTATGATAAGTGTTTAATTCCAATAGTAACTACTTTTCACACTTCGATGTACTTTAAGCAATGGATGAGATTAAGGAACATTAAAGAAAAAGACAATGATAAGGATTTTCTAAGGATTCTCTCACTTTATAAATATTGGCAACATTTCATTAATTATTCTTCAATGCATAGAATCAACAAAGATCTTATGTCTAAGAGTGCATATGGAATAGTACTTTCAAATTACATGAGAGAATTAATACCCGGAACAAATGTGGTATATCATGGATCGGTACCATATTTTAAAACCGATATGGAACAGACCGAAGCAAGAAAGAAAATGCATCTTCCAGAGAATGGAAGATTAGCCTTGGCTCAGGGATTCATTACTAATACGAAAGGATGGGATATTATAAGAAAAATAAAAATGCCAAAGAATTGGAGATTGGTAGTAAACTATTCAAAGAACTTTTATAACACTGAAAAAATCAATTTTGAATTTCATGACGACAATGTCATTAATTTAAACAAAAGATATCTATCAGAAGAAGAACTCTCGTTATTATTTTTTTCTTGTGATGCAGTATTTTTACCGTATAGAGTATGTTCAGGGTCTGGTGTAATGTTTGACGGCCTGGGACACGGCAACCCATTTGTGGCTTCGGATCTAAGTTTTTTTAAAGAATTCTCATCAATGAATCTAGGAATGGTAACAAAGCGAGATCCCCGGAAGTTTGAAAAGGCATTTGAACGAATTGACAAGCAATACGCATTTTTCAAATCCAACGTTGAAGAGTTTAGAAAAAATTTGATCTGGGACAATATAGCAAAACAACATATATCCATTTACAAAGGCATAATAAAAAACAAAT
>DATELO010000054.1:0-11087 GCA_035276505.1 Candidatus Nitrosocosmicus sp. | reverse complement strand
CCTGGTTATGCGAATTCAAATATTGAAAAAGTAATCCAAAAGCCAATAAGATTACGTCAATTGAGAGAAATTATACATCAAACTATGCAAATTAGTACAAAATGAATCAAGAACAATATAAACATCTATAGCAGTACGAGTGTGATAGCTTCTAATCAAAACAAGTTTTTACAGTAGAAGTAGTTTTTTATGTCATAGTGAATGGTGTAGAATGCTATCTAATGTTGCTCTAGTTTTATCGCCTTGCCATGATGTTTGGCTAACCTTTTTTGAGACTCTTTTTTCAACCTATCAAAGTCTGATTGATGATATAGACAGATACCTTTCATGTTTATGTCATATTGTGTTGGTAAATACATTTCATAATCGATTAAATCATTCATGCGTCCTTCATAAAAGAATGCTCCTACATCGCCCAGAATATCATATCCATTCTTTCCCATTGTCTTGGCAAGGTCAACCATCTTTTTGTTTGCATTCCAATCGGATCGTATGTTCTTGTCGTCAGCAAAATACTTCTTTAGTGAATCAACAACCATTAATGATTTTTCTTGTTCAAGGGTTTTAACATCGATTGCCCTATGACCATCACAAAGCGTCTGTCTAACAGAATCTTGACTTTCATAAAAAGAGGCAATTTGAACCAGATCATTTCTTTCTTCTATTTGCTTCTGTATGTAGTAAGAATAGAATTCGCGTAAGGTTACTAAATCGGAATAAATTATTAGATAGTGGACACCATAGTCTGCATTTGTTATTTCTTCTACTGCATTTTCCACTTTAATATTTTGTATTATCTCCTTATCAGAGGTAAAAATCAATCACCTTTACATATAAACAATGTAATAAAAACTTAATAGATTATTCCTTAATAGATTTCAACTTCAAAATTCGTAGTAATTGTGATTTCCATAAAGAGGAAAAATCTTGCGAGTTTATTCGTATCTTATAAGTTGTATGTTCCCAACGATGGGAATTATTAATCTCAATGTGGATATAAATTCTTTAAGTTTTAGAGAATTTCGTATTCACTTGGCTGTTGCGATACTTGAAAAAGCGTCATATAGGATATTTTATTGAATAAATTCGTAGGTTTAACAAATGCCCCGGTGTGATTATCGATAGAAACTTGTTACAGTAAAATTCAATTTATTTACAAATGATTTAGCTAATATTGAGTTTTTTGACTTATCCTAACTTGATTTAAAAAAAATATATCTATCCTAACTATTGACTGGGCCTCAGGTTCGTAATTCAATAATGGTGTTTGTAAATCTATTTAGGAAAGCAGGTATATGTAACAATCGCAAGTGTTTACGATTAGATGCAATATCTATTTATTTATCCTTGACGAATTAAAATTTCCAATACGAATAACGAGATGACATAGCAGAGGTACGGTCATGTCGCTAATCAGCAAATTTACTCTTACCTTAATACCACTAGCTGATAGAGGCATGGACCATTACCTAGTTTTTGTTTTTGATGCAAAAAATATTCGGATACATGTCTTACAGTCAACAAATTTCCACCTAAAGAGTAGTCTCTGCCAGCATGAATCCTTAATCAATAAACTCCTTTTCAGCAATTGATTGTAGCAATGAAGTGAAGGAATTACTCACTTGGTCATAGCTTTTATAGTATGATGCCCAATTGGTTGATGTCTTACTGGACTTTGCTTGACAAAGACATGGAAGAACTAATGTATGCATCAGAATAGAGGCTATTGCAATGTACTCTTCTACATACTTTGCCTCTATTCTATTTGATCATTAAAATATTGATATTCTAGTTAAATTGGTTAATCTAAAATTAGTTTAATAGAGTAATTTACTAACTTTTATTTTATACAAGGATAAAGAGCATTCGTTCTACAAATATGAGAAAATTTAACAAATAAATCTAATCAGTCATACCTACCTTCATCAAATGGATCAATAATAGTCCAATCAGAAGAATTACTGTCGTATTCTTTTATGGGTTTACTTGGATCAAACCCTGGTTGACCAAATTCAGTAGCATTTCCTATAGTGTTATTTAATGCTTTTTCTTGCCCTACTGTTACGTTATCTTTTGAAAACGTCATATTTCCCTTCCCGGGCAAAAAAGACACATCTGCGTTGCTGTCTGACTGATTATCAAAACTCCTCCTGGACCACTTGAGGCGTATGCATTTATCCCATATACTGTAAGTACTGACATAATCAAAACCAAAAATAAAGTTCTAAGCATATAATTATTTGTTCATGAATTGTTGAATAGTTAGTACATGTTTCTGAAAGCACAGGAAGACTTGGTTTACATAATTCAATTCACAAATGATCTCATCATCATATGTTCTTTGTAAAATACTTTATCTCTACTGTAATTGCTATAATTAATGGTAAACATTGTTTTTAAATATCATAATAAATCTAAAAATGCATGGATAAATTGAATTTATTCATAATTATGAGTTTGGTTGCAACGGCGTTTATCTTTGAATCAGTAATGTTACCAGTGCACGCATTGAGTCATGATAATAAAACTAAAACTGGGTTAGATCATCCAGCTATGCCAATGGGAGATAGGACTCAGGGTGTAAACAACTCATTGCTTACGACTAATGATGCCGGAATGCCCTAATTCGAAATAATGAGAAACTAATACAATCAACACATTTTTAGAAAAAATTTGTAGTTTACTACATTAAGGATAATTTTTCAACTGCAAATAATTCTAAAATTGGTTAAATTCTGAAAACTATATTTTGGCAGCTGATCTATAGTTGATTGCTATTTCTGTATAAATCATGATGTGTGTCATAAACATGTAATTCTAATTCAAATTATGCATCGATTTTTATACGATTTATAAGACAAAAATCATCAACAATGGAATGTTTTAACACCATAATAAATAGCACTCCATCGTTGGCTTTGAATTCTGTATCGAAGAAGCCTATTCTATCACTGATTTATGAAAAGGGAATACTGTTTATTTCTGTTATGTTCGCACTCTCTAAATCCACTACTTTTTGTGGCTGAATTATTTCGGCAACAACTTCGTAAACTGCCACAAATGGTTCTGCATAAGGCGTTCTGAGCCATACCGAACTACCTACAAAAGGAATGGATTCAGAAAAATATGGTGGTTCAGTACCATAATCAGGCACGATGACAGATGGAACACTAATCACGCCAGATATTCCCCCTTGCTTACTATTATGATACCCAACATCTAACTCTCCAAACTCCATTTTATCGATCTGTGAAAGAGTCTGATTGTCCGTTGGGAGTCTATGACTAAATCCTACCTCCACAGGTTTAGTGGCTGTAAATGTTACGACACCCGTATATAATGCTCCATCCTCTCTATGAGGTAATATAGTTGCACGCTGGATTGCTTCACCTCCAGGCAAAGTCGTGTGAGTAAGACTTTCAGAAGAGACTATTCCTCTATATGCAACTGTTTCACCAGGGGACGCCACTTTAGGGAAGTCGGAGGTATTATTACTAGGAACTGTATTGTTGATACTGTTGGATTGGGCCAAGACCTGTAAAGGAAATAATTGAATGTCACTGATTAACGACAGTAATATGGGTGTTGCAATAGATACCACAACAACTAAAAATACTTTGTTCATTTTTGATGGTATAGGAATCGAACTAAAAAAGGTTTCTTAATACAATCATTGAATGTAACCATATTGCTTTGCAAGTATTCAGAGCTAAAATAATGGGAATCTTACCTGATGAATTTCCACCAATCAATAAAAGCCCTTATAATTACAATAAATTAACTAGAATCTAATGATTATTGTCAAATAATATATTACTTCAACCTAGTAAAACAATATAATGATAAGGTTATATGCTATGTAACCAAGAGTAATTATGTTAGAAAACAGGGTTTCTCTTAATATTGATGTTAACACCTGGAAAGCTCAAGGAATTATTCTAAATACGCTTCATAAAGCCTACCAGGAGAAATCTCGCGAAGTAGATTTGGGAATATTGAAAGAAAATGCTAAATCAGAATTGTTATACTTTGCTGATGCAATTTCGATACTTCGAAATGAATTACTCATATACACTCCTAGCTATGGAGTGTTTGGAATTACCAATGCAGGTATTGATGAACACAATCTAAGAAAGTCAAACGGGACTTGATTCTAAACTATAACCTTAGTTGTCTAATAATAAATTAAAAAATAAGATCTTTGGTAATATGTATTTGTAAAAAATGCTTGGTTGAAGCTAATCGATCTACCTCATAATGTAATATATTTATCAGTATCACAACAACAACAACAACAACAACAACAACAACAACAACGACACTTAATATCTACTCAGATGGGTTCATCTTCAAAATGGATAAAGTGATAGCATTTAGTACACATTGTTGGCTTTATGACCTCTTTTTTCCTTGACTTCTTTTGTTAGTATCGAATCTATAATCTGTGAAAGGTCTATAGAAATAGTAAAATATTTCTGCTAGTTCCTAAAGCTATAGAGAACAATAGCTATTATTAATATAATTCAATTCTAATGTATGTTGAACGCTAAAAAGTCAAGTTTAACCATATTTTTCATATTACTTACATTATCGATTGGTATGATTTCAATTTATTCGCCTCTTAATGCTAATGCACAAAATACTGGATTAGCACAAGGACAACGAAATGGTGAAGCAGGTCAAAGTATAGAACAAGGTCAAACATCTACTCAAGACAATCTAATAGTATCTGGAGAGAATAATTTGTTTTCTGGCAACAACTTAGCATGTCAAAAGGAAACTAACTCCGATATTGCACAGTCAAGTGAGGTATGTAATGATGAAATAATTCAAAATTTTATACCTAATCTGGATAAAGCTACTCTAAAGATTACCACTATTCAAAGAGCCAATTGTCATTTTCATTCTTGCCCTCAACATGATGGAGTGGTATATATAACAAGTGCTTATGGTACAAAGGGATTCGTACCCGCAACTCAAACAGCCGGTGGAGTTGCACACTTTGAAATTGACATACCTATTGGGATTCCATACCAAGTTAGAGGCGAAGGGTCTGCTCCTCTACCATGGATGTGGACTTTTGAAGGTGCAAATATCCAAAACGAAAGGAACGCTTGCAGCGCATGGAATCAATGTACCGCAACCATGCCAGCTGATGGAGCTGCTGTAATAGTCAACTTCCATTATATATGTAATGATTCAGTATGCTAGGAATTAGAAAAGTAGTCCTTTACCTTTGCTAAATTCCTCCACTACTGGCCTCATATTCTTTTTATTTTTCTTGTTAAAGGTGGATAGATAATGGTTAATGACCAATTTGGAACTTCTATTTCTTGCTTGAGATAATTAATCTTAATACAATAATCACTTGATGATACTACTTAACCGTTCTACGTCATTACTCTGTTCTATAAGTAAGGACATAACTACTGAAAGCATTAATTCAGTATCGCTACCTGATTTTGCTTTTATGGATAATCTATGTTTAAGATATGCTTCTTTGACCATTAGCGACAGTAAATCTTTATCATTTTTTAAGGTCATATTTTGGTTGAGTTGATTCAGGCATAACAAAATTTTCTGGAATGTTTCGTCATCCTCAAGATTAAAATCATCAATGTATCTATACATGAGAATAAGAATATCAGGAAATATTTAAAGAATTACAATTATTTATAGAAATGTTCTATGTCTGTTTTTTTTGGTGTTAATATACTGTTATTTCAACAAGCTAGGATTAGCAATAGCCATTTTTTGTTATTTGTATCATAAAGGTGGAGCGGCATAGGTTGTGGTAGTGTTATGGAGAGGTACAGTATTATTCGTTAACCCCATGTTAGATGCGGATTCATTACCAATTGTTGCAGGAAGGTCTGAAGTAGTAGTAGTAGGTGTCTGTGCGTTTACAATTGATGTGTATGTTGATATTCCAATTATAGACGATATTATTGCCAGTGTGCTAGCAAATAAAACTAAATGAATTGTGTTCATGATTCTATTGCATGTTTAGTATAGTATAAAATGGCTATGCATTTTACAGAAATAAATTATTTATAATATTATTCAACCTTACATTTCATGATATGTAGATAATATGAGATATTATCTGAAAAACTTAGTTACAATAGCCATCATCCTTGTATTAGCGGCGTTATCTATAACATCTCTCCAAGCATTTATACCACATGCAGATAATTTTGACAAAGCAACTTAATCTATGGCTATTATTCGTTAACAAACAACGCGGACATTTTTGGTTTTGAAATTGAACATTAGTTAAAAAACAATAAGATATAAAAAATTTGCAAGATCAGCTCATGGATCAAACGAAGCAGAAAGAAACAATATTAGTTCTAGAAAGAGATATTAATCAATTTTACTATGCCTAATAAAATAGTCGATTGAGTTTTTATGGTGCCATATTTCATCGTGTAGTTTTAGATCAGAATCACTCGAAATACTCAAGCCACTATTGCATAAATTACATGTAACCCTATGATTGCGGTCGCCTTTTCGTCTATTTTCATTCATAATGTAACGTCAGACTTCAGGATGATAAACATTGTTATTGATATAGTTGATAGATATACAGAATTATTTGACTTTGTTGATTATAATAAGGTTAAATCCATGGTAATCCTGGGTCATGCTAGGGATTCACAGCATTGAGTATTGTAAATCTTGATTTTCCTTCTGCAGTATCTCAAACAAGACTCATTGATTTGTATGATTCAACGCCATTAGAGAGCGTATAATAAGCACAAGATATATGAAACGATGTCAAAATTGCGAGATCTATATTACTTAAAATGTGTCCACATTTTGTCCTGGTGTAATATTGCAATGTAACCCGCAGAAATGGTTAATTAAACTTAAATTTAAAAGCCTAAAAACGACCTAGAATAAGCAGAAATGCTAATGCTAATAATACAAATTCTAGTATTGAATATTAAAATTCAATATCGAAACTCGTCTGAACTGAATTCGGATAAGCAAATGTTATACGAATACAACATTCATCCTTTTCAATATAATTAACTCTTAATAATTACGTAAAAATCTCCAACTGCCATTTTGAAAGGCTTCAATATAGCGTCCCCCGTCAACATTATTTTTTATTCGGGTAGAACCATTCTTAGGATTTTGAGATTGGTTTCTCTTATTGATTACTTCTATTAATTTTCTCATATTATTTGTTACATTTCTTAGTATAAGAACATTTAGATAATTGATAACAACTCAATATTACCCATTAATAGTATAATTACATGAGATTATTACAACAAAACGAACAAAATACCTTAGATTTGGATTTAAAACATAAGTATTGGGATTCTTGACTAATTCCATTATTTTCATTACAAGCGGTAACTGCGATCGTTTGACTATGAATACCATCTAATAACTTGCTAATAGTGTAAAGGATCATCAATTTTATTAATAAAATAATTATCGCATAGCCTTGCATCATATCGATTCAAAATATAACAGCACTCGATCATGTCTAAATTACAATGTCTGTAATCCATTTTAATAATTTTTTAATCAAGACTGTCCTAAAAGTTAATCTACCTCTTTTTCTTTAGGATAGCTTCACTTTGAAAATAGACATAATTGTTGCTTTTTGATCGTTTTGGCTGATTTGCAATTGTAGCTTCAGCTTCATCATCATGTGTTGACATAATATATTGTATAATGTAAGTTATTTAAGGCTATATACGAATTTGCAGATTTTACTAGCTTGAAGTAATCACAGATGTTACTATCATTTGAAATGTAGTTGGGTAATCGATGAATGATAATTGGCTCAGACCGCAGATTAGTGGATTGTTATCGTCCTATATGCTCCAGGGTCACATAATGTACAACTCCTTCTTCTAACAGCAATATTGTTTCAATAACTAATATTTTTGGCGTACAGTGTTCATAATGAATAGCGATAGCATTATACTTACAATGCATGCATTGTATTAAATTAAGCAAGAGCATAGAAATGAACCAATGGTCAGAAATTGTACGATCATCCGTGTCTAGTATGTAATTGTCAGCAATTTGCTTTACATTATGGTTTCTATTCTCAAGATATAGTGGTAACGATGCATAAAATTGAAACTAGCAAAAACATTCTTAATAGCATCGGTGAAAATGATTACAATGCCAATAATTAGTATCCAAATGTATAATGGTAGAAATCAAAGAGAAAAAGACAGATTAGCAGAAGCAATTACTGAGAATGTAGCTAAAATATTAAAAGTTGAGAGAGAAGAAATCATAATAGTGTTTACAGAGACTGCCCATGGAAATTGGTACGCTTCGGGTATACGGCTCTAAAAATATAACTTTTGTGTCAAAAGCAAAAGCAAATTAGATTGAAAGTATTACTACAGATACTAAACGAGTATTTGATTAATAAGTATAGGTCAATTCAGTTGAATAAATTAAGTAAGACTTAATTGGTTACCCATATTGGCTGAATTTGTGATAAATACCTCTTATACCTCTCTAGAATTTTATCATACGCCGTTTTGAATGGAAAAGCATATCTTCACGACAAATCAAGGCGCAATGTATGAATACAAGATTCAAGATAAATCTATGTAATTCTCTATTAGATAATGATTTGAGTGACCTCTGGAGCAACTATATTCCAAATTTGAATCACTTTTGGGTTCTTTGCGAAATTCTTCCATGTTAGGTATGTATACAGCACTAAAAATAATACCGCAGGTTTTACATTTTAACATCAACATAGGCATTTATTTTTTCATTACCATATTCTTTATACATCAAACTTGCTATTAACTTTGTATTTCTATAAAAGCAGAGCTTCTGTTGTATATTATTAATATCGCCATGTGCCTGTTTTTTCAGACGGTAAAACAATGATTAGTGATGATAGTATAATCAGTAATGCATCAAATCTACTGAAATGTCCTACCTATTTTTAATTGGTATAAGAAAATTTAATGAATTGTTGAAGGAATCGTTCACAATAACGGTATTTACACTGTTTAATTCCGTTAGAAAACGATATCCGTTATGACATCTTTAATAGAAACAAAGTGTATATATGAGTATGTCAATTGTATCAAACTATACTAAACACTCTTCGACTACTTTATCAGGATCTAGTTACGATGATAAGATCATTAGAAAAAATGTACCAAGCGTAATTGTAAACCTTGTTGAAGAACAATCATTAGTAGATATGGAGTCATCCTTTCGTATTAGATATTCTAACGAGTTAAGATCAAAAAAACAGCAAATTTACGATAAAGACCGAGGATTTAACGAATTAGATGATGAGAAAAGAAGTGTATTACAACAAATGATGAGGACACCAGGACGCAGAGGGGAAATTATTAAGGAAGAAGAAATCTCCAAGGAATTTGCTAGGAGATTTTTTGAAACATCTAGATAAAATATTTAGTTCTAGTTTCAAACAAATTATTTTTTGCCTTTTTGGATTTCAGTTTAGTTTCTTCCAATAGGATGTTCAATTGTTGAAGATATACAGGAGATTATGTTTCTAGGCATTGATACTATGCATGATTCTTAGAGAATTATATCATAATAGGCTTACTCAATGGTTAATAACCTATGATGTCAATCATAAGTATGAGTAATTTAGATAGTCTTCAAATACCACTATGTAAGAATTGTATTCATACCAAGGTTGAGCACAGAAATGAACCTGATGGTCCAAAATTTTACGACCATCGATGTTTAATTTGTAAATGCCGGCAGTTTACATAATAAGATCCTGATAAAGTAGTCGACTTTGTACAATGTTTACTGATCTTTACAAAATTACCGGTCAAAACATGATATAGTAATCAAACTCGATTTATGATTCTCATGAAGGAACCAATCTAAACTTGGCTAAAAAGATGCTTAACGTTAAGTTATAATGAGTTACTTGATGATAACTTTAATAGGAACAAAATGTATATAAATATACGTCAGTTGAAAAATATTTTAATCGAGAAGTAACGGCTCTAGATTCCCATCATATTGGTTATGTAGTCAAAGAAACAGATCACAATTTAGAAGTATTTGTAGAAAAAAATGAGAGATTTGATATTCCAATTTGTGAAAACAAACCGAGATTAAATGATAATTGAATTATGAACTTGCAAGGGGGTAAAAATAGTGGAAATGATCGCTGTAATAAGGTATTAGATGATTTATTGAGTTATACTTTTGAAACTCGAAGATCGAATAGTCCTGAAAAATACGGTGTATGGAAAGCAAGGATTGAAAGAGATATTGAAAAAACATATGGAAGTGACTCAATAGAGCTAAAACAGATAAAAGGTACATTGCAACTTAATTTCTTAACAACTAGTGGACAATCTGAGGAACAACGACGTATCTATTTTAGTAACCTATATGAAAGGCGATTTAACAGAATAGAACAACTGATTAGCCAATTCAAGTTGGATCAAGTGAATCATGGAAGAAAGTAGGGTTATACGGCATTACTTATGATGTATATGCTATTTACCTAGTTTAGAAAATAGTATCATGGAAGGCAAAAACACAAATTCAAACTCTTCAGTAGTAATGATAATGCTAGTTGTGAATTTTTAAAGAACTAAACGATTTCACTATTTCAGGATCACGGTGGTCATGTCAGGTAGTCATGGGTAAAACATACAGTAAAAAATAATATGCTAAACATGATATCTTGCAAATTCTTTACAAGAAATCTTTTTGACTGTTTGATTAATCATATGCTGTCATTTATTAAGTGAAGACAGAATAGAGTAATGTTAATTAAATTATCTTTTTGCTAGATTAGAATTACAGTTATCCAAAGTCAACAAGTAATGTCTAGTTCAGTTTCAAGATTCATTTTTAATAAAAATTTTCATTCAGGTAAATAATATTAGGAATGAAAAATTATATTTACTACTTTTAGTAAGATAGCCATGTATTTTTAAGGCAATTCAATCTCAAAATCTATTAACTTTATTTTATATGAAGATAAAGAAATATTGGTTTCATAAATATGATAAAATTAACCAAGTCTTCTGTACTGTATCTTCTTTTGATATTTGCTCCAATTTCTTTTTTCCTAGATC
>DATELO010000053.1:0-2536 GCA_035276505.1 Candidatus Nitrosocosmicus sp. | reverse complement strand
CCGTATTCATTGAGATACTTGTTCTGGCTTTCAGATAATTTGTCTATATCAATACCCATGGACTCTAGCTTGAGACTGGCAATAAATAGGTCTTGGTCTTTGTCTATTTTGTATATTTTATTTTCAAGTTTTCCCTTGTTCTTAAAAATATGCAGTACAGACAAGAACTGATTTGCAAAACTCATGTCCATCACCTCAGAAGGATGACCCTCTGCAGCCACCAGATTAACTAATCTCCCTTCCCCTATCAAATTTACTTTGGTATTGTTTTTCAATAGAAATTGTTCTACATTTTCATTTATTGTCTTTGTTTCCTGTGCAAGTTTCTTTATGTCATCTATTGAAATTTCTACATTAAAATGGCCAGCATTTGCTAGCAACACTCCATTTTTCATTTTTTCGACGTGTGACCCAGTTATAACATCTTTGCATCCAGTTGAAGTTATGAAAACGTCGCCCATTGAAGCTGCTTCCTCCATTGGTTTTACGATGAAGCCGTCCATTCTTGCCTTTAGCGCGTTTATGGGATCTATTTCTGTTATTACAACTGATGCGCCAAAACCCCTTGCTCTACTCGCAATTCCTTTGCCTACATGACCGTAACCTGCCACAACAACAGTTTTTCCTGATAGTAACACATTAGTTGCTCTAATTATACCATCTAATGCAGATTGACCAGTGCCGTAAACGTTATCAAAATCATGTTTTGTTTCTGCGTCATTTACTGCTACTATAGGATATCCTAACTTTGAATTAGTTTCTAGGGCCTTTAATCTCAAGACTCCAGTGGTTGTCTCTTCTGTGCCACCAATAATATTTTTTCCATATTTATCAAGAGTTTTATGAAATTCAATAGTTAAATCAGCCCCATCATCAATGGTGATATCAGGATTGAACTTTAAAACAGAATAAATGTCATCATAATATTCTTCGTTGGATACACCCCGGCTTGCAAAAACAGATAATCCTTCATCTTTCACTAATGATGCTGCAATATCGTCATTTGTGCTTAGCGGGTTGCACCCTGACCATGCCACGGTTGCACCTGCTGCTGCGAGAGTTTTAGTTAAAACTGCAGTTTCCTTTGTTACGTGTAAACAACCACCAACTACAATGCCTTTTAATGGTTTTGACTCTTCATATTTTTTCTTTAAAGACAGTAATACGGGCATATGTGATTCTGCCCACTCAATCTTTTTTTTACCTTTATCTGATAATGAAATATCTTTTATTCTATGTTCCATAGGTAAAAAAATATAGTAACCTTATATTACTTTAACACAATAATTGAGGCTCGAAAGAAAATTTTTTGAGAATAAGACGCACAGAGTTGCTCAATCATTGATTGGTAAAATTCTTGTCAGATATGTAAGTTTTTTTGGAAATTATTACAGATTGAGCGGAATCATCACCGAAACTGAGGCATATGGACACAGAAATGATCCTGCTAGCCATGCATTCAGAGGCAAAACTGCAAGAAATCGAGCTATGTTTGGACAAGCGGGAAAAGCATATGTCTATTTTATTTATGGAAATCATTATTGTTTGAACGTAGTGGCCAAATGTCAAAACGAGCCTGCAGGTGCAGTATTAGTCCGATCCATTGAACCCATAGAAGGGATTGGTTTAATGAAGATATTCAGAAGAACGGAGAATGTTTTAAATCTAACTACAGGCCCGGGAAGATTAACACAAGCAATGAAGATTCTAAAAAAACACAATTCTTTAGATCTCGTCGATAACAAGAACAACAAATTTCTGTATATTGAAGAATCTGCATCCTCAAAAAACATTCATGATTTCAAAGTAAACAAGACTGCTAGAATTGGCATTTCGACAGGGTTCGAAAGAGAATGGAGGTACACAATGATGGCTAGAGCCTCTTCACGAAGCCCATTTATTGCCAGTTCTTTTCTTTCACGACGTAGTTAAAAATTAATTACTAAACAGGTTAAAAGCCTAAACCTGATTCAATATATAGTCAAAGCCATAAATTTTGTTAAATGCCGCTGAGAGATTTCTTGGTCCCAGAAGAACAGGTCAAATTTATTTGCCGCAGAGATGTTGAATATGCTAACAAGAAATATGATCTTTTTATTACAAATAAGAGAATTGTATTATACAAAGAACGTGGAATAATTAACAAGTCTGAAGATGTAATATGTGAAAAAATAGAAAGATTAGAAGGGTTGGAGTATAAAGAGAAAGGAGGCTTGCTAAATCTAGCAAAAATATCAATCAATGGTGGCATCAAATTAGATATTAAAGGTCCCTCAAACGAGGTAAGAAACATGTTTAAAATTTTGGAGTGTTTAATCAATTCAAAATAAAAATGAATTGATTTCGTATAATTAAGAAAATACGTTACTCATAATTGATTGCAATTGTTCTAGTTTAACATTACTCTCATCGCTATTACTCTCATCGCTATTACTCTCATCGCTATTACTCTCATCGCTATTACTCTCATCGCTATTACTCTCATCGCTATTACTCTCATCGCTATTACTCTCATCGCTATTACTCTCATCGCTAT
>DATELO010000052.1:0-2949 GCA_035276505.1 Candidatus Nitrosocosmicus sp. | reverse complement strand
TAGTAAATCCGTTTGTCATGTATTACAAATACATTCAACCGTCATTATTTTCGGCTTGTTCATTTTCGACTTTCTTTGAAATAATGATATTTTTGAGTTTGTTTATACTGTATCCTGTTTTTGACGAGATAGCCATCTTTTCGATCGAGGGTTCCATGTAACCCATGATTTCATTTAACTTTTGATGATTAGCAGTATCTGCTTTTGTCAAAAGAATGTAAAGTTTGGATTTGTCGACTTCCAAGTCTTTTAAGACATTCCAACTGCTTGAATATTTTTTACCAATATTGTCTAGTTCCTCCGAGGAATCGATCAAAAACAGGATTAGATCAGCCTCCAGTGATTCTTCAAGTGTAGATTTAAAGGCCTCAATCATATAATGTGGGAGTCTGCTGATAAAACCAACGGTATCAACTAGCAAGATATCCTTTGATTTTTCACTTGCCTTTGAGGATTGTGATGTGTTAAAGGATCTAGTGGTAGTTGAAAGGGTTGTAAAAAGGCTTGCAGAGGTTTCTTTGTTCTCCTTTGTTAAAAGGTTAAATAAAGTAGTCTTACCCGAACTAGTATACCCAACTAGAGACACAATAAACATTCCTTTTCTCAACCTTTGTTTTCTGTATTCCTGTCTTTTTAGGTGCGCGTCGTAAAGTTTTTCCTTAATAAAGGACATTTGACGCTTAAGGTCTCGAAATTGAACATCAACAACATACTCACCCATTCCACCTTTCCCTGCCCGCTCACCACTTTTACTCATGAGTTTGGCATTTTCTCGGATTTGGGGAATCTTGTACTGCACCTCTGCTAGCTGTATTTGGAGTTTTGACTCATTTGTGGTTGCCTTGGAGTAAAAGAGATCAAGGATCAATCTCTCTCTATCTATTACAGGTATTTCCAAAAGTGTTTCTAAATTAAACAATTGTTTGGCACTTAGGTGTTCATCAACGATTACTTTTTCTACATCTGTAGACTGAGATACAAATTGCTTTATCTCCTCAGCTTTACCTGCCCCCATCCCATATTTTGCACGATTCAGATAATTTTGAGTAAAAATTCTTAATATTCTGTAATTTGGCATCGATTCGATTAGACCCTTTGCTTCTTCCACGGCAAAATTCTCAGGATAAGAAACCAATATTACATTGTGATGCTGAGGCAAATTAATGACTTGTATAAGAGTTATTATTCAACATATTAACATTACATAATATGGTAGCAAGTATTGTACTTCATATACTAGCAGTAGCAAACAAATTAAATAATATTTGAGATGCTTTCTTTGCATCTTAGGTGGATTATCCTTTCATGGTCCACGCATTACAGATAGATCATGAATAATTCTATCAGTTGAGTTATATAATCTATGAATGGACTTTAAAGAAATTGGGTTATTATCGACAATAAAATGGGGGTCTTTAATTTACTCAAAGGTCAAAAGTCATTAAACGCCGATCTCAGAGGCTAGTTTCATCATTTTTTTACCCTCTTTTGTCAACTTGTTAAAGGTTCTGTTTTTAACTGTGCTTCTTTCCACCAATCCCTTATCAGCTGCTTTAAGTAGTAACTTGTGACCATATCCATATGCACCTAGTTTTTTCAGTAAATCCCTAGTTGAATATTCTTTTTCCCCAATGGACTTTATCAGTTTGATCAAAGCTCGTTCTTCTATCATGATTTTTATCAAGTTTGCGTCACGCATAACAGTAAAGAATAACCAAGGCTATTTATTAGTTACTTTTTATGGCAACAAATAGTTACCTCTACTGCATAATAATTGAGAATCTAACGTGTTAAAAGCTCTCCTTTTAAAATATCAATATAGTCCAATTGGATACAGATAAGAAACAAGTCAAGACTTAACAAGTGGAAATATCCCCTAGTATTGAAACTAACTACAAATATATGAAATGTTGTGAGCTGCTCCTTGAATTACTCATTTTACAATAAAGTGAGGCCAACTATTCAGAATAATATCCCCCACGAATGAACGTACGTATTTTAAAGAAATTAGAAATAACATCTCATTATTTTATTTATGAAAAGTTCCGCCGGTAGATAGAGATAGAGAAATAGAGATAGAGAGTGAGAAAGTGGTTATAAATAATGAGATTTGTAAAGGGATGGAATAGTTTGCTTCGAAGAATCTCTGTTAAAATAATTGATTATGAAATCATAGTTCAAGCTATTGCTTTATAGAAAAAAGTATTTTATATCGACGAGATCTCACTATTCATTTCTTTACCCATTTGTCTCCACTTTTTTTGTAATCTTTTTTGACTGCAGCCCACGCGACTTTATGTGCAACTTCTTCTACGTCTTCTTTTGCGCCTCCTCGCCTCTTGCTTGGATCTTTGTATTCTCTTACGGCACTACTATGGGCTTTTTTAAATATATGTTGAGCATGCTCAGGAAGATCATCGATTCTTTTTTCAGTAGCTTCTGACAATTCAATATCCTCCTCTCTGCTTTTTTTATCTCTCTTTTTTTCAGGCATATAAAATATTACCTTCTTCTCCCCTTCACGACCCTCTTTGCGAATCGTTTTGATCAAGGCAAACACCATTACTAGTATCTTCTTTTTTTCTATCTATTGTCTTTCGAATCGCATGTTCCGATACTGATACGTAAGGGTACATGTTCTTATTGTTCATAATAGTATTATTTTAACAAACAATATATAGATAAATGAAGAAACTTTCAAGAAAACAACAGATTCAAAAAAAGCTTGGATGTTTAAATCTAGATTCAATTATTACTAATTTAGTGATTTCTCTACCACATGATTGAAACAAACTTCCCATCTGCCGTTAATACATACTACATAAAAAGTAAAGATTAATGATCTTGATTCGAATTAGTTTATTTCGAGCTCTTTTATTTTCTCTTCTATACCTTGAACCTCCTTTTGTAGATCTTGATGATATTCCTTTAGTAACTGTATTTTTTCCT
>DATELO010000051.1:0-11378 GCA_035276505.1 Candidatus Nitrosocosmicus sp. | reverse complement strand
TTCGGTGGATAAGTTAGAATATCAAATAAAATTTTGATACTTGAGTCGGGTCCAGAGGGATTTGAACCCTCGACCAACTGCTCCGCAGGCAGTCATTCTATCCAAGCTGAACTATGAACCCATCTTTTTTATTGTTGTTTTGTATAAAATTCTTTTTAATGTTGTTTAATGAAAGAATTATAAGCAAACAATGCGAACTTGATGTTAATAATTATATTGAATTCTTTTCTAAGCGAACTAAATAATAGAATCCTCCTTTTTGACGGCGCAATGGGCACAGAAATTCAAAAATATTCACCAAAGGAAACTGATTATCTAAATAATAAAGATGGCTTCAATGATAGTTTGAATTTTACAAAACCCGATTGGATTAAACAAATCCATTCAAACTATATCAAAGCAGGAAGCGAGTGCATAGAAACGAATACCTTTGGGAGTAACAAGCTGAAGTTGGAAGAATTTGGAGAGGGTGATAAAACATTAGAGTTTAATATTCAAGCGACAACATTAGTAAAGGAGGCAGCATCAGAATCCAATAAGCAAATATTTATTGTTGGATCAATGGGTCCAACTGGTTTTTTACCAAGTTCTAATGATTCTGACCTTGGTAACATTTCGTTGGATAAGATTGAAGAGGCATATTATTTGCAAGCTCAAGGTTTGATTGAGGGAGGATGCCATGTACTTTTAATTGAAACAGGACAAGATGTGCTGGAAATGAAGCTTGCTGTTGAAGGAAGCTTTAGAGCAATGAAGAAATTGGACAAGTCTATCCCGATTATATCTAATGTTACTCTGGATCAGTATGGTAAAATGCTTTTAGGTACAAACGTACAATCCGCATATACAACATTAAGTAATTTAGGAATAGATATTTTTGGACTAAATTGTTCCACAGGGCCGGTAGAGATGACACCAAGCGTTCACTGGCTGTGTGAACAAAAAGAAATTCCCATATTAGTAATGCCAAATGCGGGTATGCCAATTAACGAAAATGGTATAGCCAAATATCTGATGAGTGCAGAGGAAATTTCCACCAAACTTGGCGAGTTTGTAGATAAATATGAGATGATTAGAATAATAGGAGGATGCTGTGGTACTTCGCCTGAACATATTTCACAACTACGCAATATGCTTGATCTCAAAAATCAAACAATAGGGACTAAATAAAATGAATAATACTTTAGATTATTCTGCATATACGGGGATTTAGTTAAATATCAAAATGAAATCAAAATACAATGAGAGTCCAAAGGTTTCATCGGCTCTAAATTCAGTAGATCTTTTCCAACTTCCTCGACCCTTAATTATTGGAGAGAGATTAAACTCTCAAGGATCCAAAAAAGCTAAGCAAATGGTTTTAAACAATGACTTTGATGGCTTGATTGATGTAGCGAGGTTTCAAGTGGAAGATGGTGCTCATTGCATCGATGTATGTGTTGCGACAACAGAACGTTCTGATGAAAAGGAATTTATGGAAAAACTAGTTAAGAGACTTAGCTTAGAAATAGAGGCTCCTCTGGTGATTGATTCAACAGATGCTGGTGTAATTTCAACTGCGCTTAGACAAATTCCAGGGGTTCCAATCATAAATTCTATTAATCTGGAAGGGGACGGAAGCAGGTTTACCGATATTTCACCATTAATGAAAAAATATGGTGCTCCAGCAATCTCAATGTGTATCGGGCCAGACGGAATGGCCAAAACGAGTAGCGAAAAGGTATCAGTAGCAGGTTTGATTTATGATAAAGCAATGGCTATTGACCTTAAACCTTGGCAGTTAATATATGATGTTTTGACGTTTACATTGGCAACAGGGGAAGCCGAGTATATAAACTCTGCCTCTCAAACATTGCAGGCAATCAAACTTGTCAAGGAAAAGTTTCCAAAGGTTCTGACCACTCTAGGGTTAAGCAACGTTAGTTTTGGATTACCAACCGAGGCCAGAAAATTTCTTAATTCGGTATTCTTATATCACGCTATTCAGAATGGCCTTGATAGTGTAATCATCAATCCTAAGGACATAATTCCCTATCCACAGATCAATCAGTCAGATAAGGAAAAATGCGAAGATCTCATTTTCAATAACAGTAACGATGCTTTGGCAGAACTAATATCTCATTTTTCCTCCAAAGGAACGCTTCAATCCTCAAGTGATCAAAAGCAGAAACAAGACAGCACATTGGAGTTGGACACTACTTGGGATGCAGGCAAAAGATGCTATTTTAGAATTGTGAATAGACTTAAAGAAGGGATAGAAAAGGATGTAGCATTGGCCATTTCTGAAAGAAATAGGACCGATCCTCAAATGAATGTTTTGAATATAGAGCATGAAAAAGGTATGGTAAGAATTAAGTTAGAAGGAAACGAGGAAAAACTGCATACAGCTGCCGTAGAAACTCTAAATGAAGTTCTCTTACCAGCAATGAAAGAGGTAGGTGACAAATTTGGGGCAGGTGAATTGATCCTTCCGTTTGTCTTAAAATCAGCTGAATGCATGAAGGCGGCCGTGGCAGAATTGGAAAAATATTTGATTAAACAAGAAGGTATTAGCAAAGGAAGATTAGTGCTTTGTACTGTTTATGGAGATGTCCACGATATCGGAAAAAATTTAGTTAAAACTATTTTTGTAAATAATGGATATGAGGTGTTTGACTTAGGCAAGCAAGTACCAATACCTGTGATTGTTAATAAGATAAAGGAGGTTAACGCGAACGCTGTGGGGCTATCGGCTCTTCTCGTTTCAACTTCAAAACAGATGCAGTTATTTGCAGAATTTGTTCGGGAAAATAAAATTGAAATTCCTGTCTTGTGCGGAGGAGCTGCAATAAACAGTGATTATATAAATAGAATAGCAAAAGGAAAAGGAAAAGTCTATGAACCGGGTATATTTTATTGCAAGACAGCATTTGAAGGTCTCAAAGTAATGAACAACTTGATGGGAGAAAATAAGAAAAAATTCATGAATGACTGGTTGCAAAAACTTTCCTCTTGGAAGGAAAGAAAATACGTCCCCTCTGAACCGAGCGCAAATGTAGAAGACTTTGTTAGCACAGTTAAGCCTGTTATGAATAAACCTACTCCTCCCAAGCTAGATCATGTTTACAGATTCAAAAAGAACGATCTTTCGTTAACTGATATATGGAATTATTTGAATAAGAAATCTCTGTTTGTACTTTCTTGGGGATTGAGAGGAAAGAGTGCTCCGGGACTTAAGGACGAATATGATAAACTTTTGGAAGATTGGAAGAGCAAGGTTCTAACAGAGGATCTTTTTGATCCACAAGCAGTTTACTCTTATTTTAAATGCAGAAGGATAGAAAAGAACAATCTTTTGATAAAGTACAAGGATAACAATCAGATCGAATCAGAATTAGTCTTTAAGTTTCCAAGATCATCGAACAAACAACACTTGTGTTTAGCGGATTATTTTGATTCAGAAAATGATGATATTGTAGCATTTCAATCGGTGACAATGGGAAATAAAGTAGCTGATATAATTGAGGAGTGGAATAAGCAGGGACGCTACACGGATGCTTATTATTTGCATGGGCTTGCTGTAGAGTCTACGGAAGCACTCGCAGACTGGATCAATTACAAGATAAAAAGTGATTTGTCGTTAACTACAGGGGGCTTGAGATACAGCTGGGGATATCCAAGCTGTCCCGATATAACACAGCACTTTCTTGTTTGGAAACTATTAAACCCTTCTGTGAATGGAATGACACTTACAGAGAGTGGTCAAATTGTACCTGAATTTTCGACAGCCGCGATTGTTGTACATAACCCTGTCGCTCAATATTTTACATTGTAGAGTATAATTTACCATATTTTCTTGCAACTCCCTAACTTTATTATATTGCGATAGTTGTTGCATTTTCATGGGCAAAGTAGAAAAAGGGGTAAATTGCAGCGTTAACGGTTGTGAAGAGGCTGCCGATAGATCTATGAGTTTGACCAAAGCAAAAATGTCACCTGACTTGGACTTTGATAATTCTAAAAAGCGAGTGTACTTGTGTAGAAATCACTATAAAGATTGGAAGAAATCTACGAAATCAGATCGAGAAACTGAGAGAATGAGATGGGACTAGTTTTCTTATAATAAATTTTTGCTGGATGAGAACTTTTTCACCGTCTTAATTATAGAACTTTCTACTATTCGAATTAGTAATAATTAAGTAAAGTAAGCTATAATGAAAAAAGTAATAAACAGCTGTACTTGAAATTAATTATTAGCGAGTTGATTTAATGTTTGGCTTTGAGTAATGTACCTAAAATTGTTGATACACGAGAATTAGACAATAAAAGATGGCTCGTTAGGGCATTGCTCTTGTCTGCCGTATTGACAATTTTATTTGCAAAAGTCTATTTGACTGTGTATGTTATAGACATGGGTGTTGGTATTTACAGTATACTGACATCTTTTGTATTGTTTAATATTTTATTTATATCGTATTTTAGATACAAGGACCCCTATCTGAAAGTTTTTGATAAGAAAATTCCTACAAATGAATTGCCACTGGTATCTATTGTTGTGCCTGTAAAAAACGAAGAGGCCGATATAACCACTTGTATACAATCATGTATAGATCAAACTTACAAGAAAAAAGAGATCATAGTAATCGATGACGGAAGCACTGACAGAACCGGTACTATATTAGATGAGATTAAAAATGAAAATCCATCTACCAACCTTAAAATTGTCCACCTAAAGGAAAGTGTTGGCAAGAAGAAAGCGATTGAGGCCGCGAGCAAGATAGCAAAAGGCGAAATATATGCTTTTATGGATAGTGATTGTGATATGGCACATGATGCAACTGAAAAGGCCGTTCAACTCTTTTATTCTGACAAACAATTGGGCGCATTAACTGGCCATGGAAGGGTCAAAAACCGCCACGAGGGGGGATTCCGAGATCACTTTCTTGAAAAATTACAAGATGTGTATGCAGACGGTGCCTGTAGAGCTCAAAAAGGAATGGAAAGTGTTTTTTCATCCGTGACATGTTGTGCTGGTTCTTTAAGTTTCTATCGAAGGGATGCAATTCAAGACTTTATACCCCAGTGGGCGAGGGACAGATTTTTGGGCATGGAATTCAAATTTGCTACCGATAGAAGAATGACCGCACATGTGCTATCCACCCGTCCCCCTTTAATTTCTTATAGTTCTACAAATCGACACCAAACTGCTATGCCAATAGTGGGCAACGAAGGTTATTCCTCAAAAAGCGTGTTATCAAATGGTCCAGAAAGCATAGAGTCAACTTCAGATGGAAAGAAAGAAGTAAATGGATATTGGAAAGTAATGTATTCACAAAATATTAGAGTAAACATTGGCGTTCCTCCTACCTTGGACTCGCTCATTAAGCAGCAAGTGAGATGGAGGAAGAGTTTTATCAGAAGCCTTTTTGCGGCCGGAGGTATATTCTGGAAAAGGCCTTTCTATGTAGCGTTATTGTATTATTTACAGACCTCTATGAAATTTATCAGGCCTTACATTGTAGCATCAACAGTTGTCTTTATGCCCTTGATGGGAGATTATATTACACCTGTAGTTTGGTTCGCTGGAGTATTATTTACAGGAATGATTTATGCTGTAGATTTTAGACTTCGTAATCCAGGGGATAGAAATTGGTTATACAGACCATTCTTTACATTACTATCTACTTATGTATACACCTGGCTTTTGATATATGCAGCAATTACAATCAAAAAGACTGGATGGAGATAAAATCGAAATGAACTTTTTCAATCGGGAAATGTAAAATTTTGGTTACTCAGATGTCCACCAATAATTTAGATGTGATCCTAATTGGTTTAGGAATGACTATTGGATTTTGTGTGATACTTATGCACCTTACGGGGATGTGGCCGTGCCAGATAATAGAGGGAACAGGTCAATTTATAAATGTCGATACTCTTCAAAATTCCGACGAACCAATTAGCAAATTCACATACGACATGCATTACTGGTTAAAAGGTCTTTTCCGATGTAGTTAATTTTGTTTCTTTCGTCTAATACTATTTCTTCAAAGTATCTTAGAACTGTAACTTCAGAAATTTTCGGTGCTTGTAAAGTCTTACCTTCGACTAGGTCAATAATCATTTTCGGAAAGTTAGCACCAGCCAAGGTTGTAAAAATAGTTCCACCTCCAAGTCTTGGATTAATTTCAACGAGCTTGAAATCACCAATTTTGTCTTTTTTCATCTGAATACAAGAAGGACCGATGATTTTTAATTTTCTTACAATTTTCATTGACTCTTCAATCAAATAGTTATCTAAGACGATTTTTCCCTTCGTAGATATGCCGCTCTTTGTTTGCAATCTTACTCTTGGTACCGATACTATAGGACTACCTTCCAGGTCACTCATTACATCAATAGTATATTCATCACCTGGGAGATATTCCTGATAAATCATGCTCGCATATTTTGATGATACATATTGGAGTTCTTTTTCATCATTAACTTGAATCACGTCTCTGCTACCCTTTCCATACCTGGGTTTGGCAATAATTGGATAGGAGTTTATTTCCCCCGGATTTAAAGTGGTAAATGGTAGATTAAACTCCTTGTTTAAATGATTAAAAGTGCTTATTTTATCTCTACAAATCTCCAAGATCTTTCTATCACTTACTATAGGAAAAACTCCATGCTTTTTTAATTTGGATTTGTATTCGCTGAACGGAAATATATCATAGCCAGAAGATGGCATTAGTACCTCGATAGAATATTTATCGATAATGTTTAACAACACTTCTAAATAGTCGTCGGCCTCGGCTTCTGGAATTACCTCATAAAAATCAGACAGATAGAAACCTGCTGACAAATTATTTGAATCAGTAGATAATATCTTTCCTCTAAAATCTGACAATCGTAAGGATTTTATCGTATTAATGCCAGCTGGTGCAGAAGCACCGGGTATCAATACTGTGGAAATTTGTCTACGCAATCGGCATCCGTTTTTAATAGTGTTATTTTAGTTTATGATATAAATATTTTTGAACGTTATAATTAAGAAAAATTATAAAAGATATGAGAATAATTTTTTCATATAATCATGTTACTTAATAAGCAAGAAGACATGCATATTCACTGCAATTATAATGATCATTCCGATTCTAATTTAACGGCCTCAAATATCATCCGGGTCGCTGAGGAAAAAAATTTGACTAGAATAGCAATTACGGAACATGTAAGGAAATCATCGGACTGGACAAGAAAATACCTAGATGATGTGAGTGGTCAGGTTTCAAAGAGTAAATTAAAAATTCTCGCTGGATTTGAGGCCAAAATTCTACAAAATGGGGAGATAGATTGTCCTGAAGAATACCTTTGCAATAATTATTTTATTGTTGCAAGTTTTCATACCAAATATGCTAAAGAACAATGGTATTCTGCTTTGATTGAGGCGATCAAAAATCCGTTCGTGAATGTGATTGGACACTTGGCTCCTGAAATCGGGTTTGGTCTTAGTAATTCAGAAATAGAGAAATTAGGTGATCTTTTAGTTGCACATAATAAGATAGTTGAGATTAATGCAAAGTACATACGTCCGCCTATTAATTTTCTCGAGATTTTCAAAAGTCAAGGTGTAAAGTTTCATTTGGGTAGCGATGCACACTCTCTCAAAGATATAGGTAATTTTAATAGAATAAACCATTTGATAAATCTTCTAGAAAAGTAATCAGATATAGTTAAAAAGAAACTTAAATAGATATTAATGATAAAAAGGTTTGGGAAGTAACACGGTAGCCACTATTGACGGTGATAGTAAATTCAACGCAATTTTTTCAAAGTACCTGAATTCGTCAGATTCAGATATTAGCAAGTTTGTAGAATCAATCCCGTCAAAGTTTGAAGACGCTATTAAGGCTCTCAATGCTGAACCTGCAACAATTGATAACGAATTTGTGCGATCAAATCGAAATAATTTAAAAGCCGTTGTTACAAGATTTCATAACAAAGCTGGTACCCTAGATGAAAAGATAAAGGACCAAATTGACGCACTTGATAATGAGAAACTCAAAATCATTGTGGGTATACATCAACCAAACTTATTTGCCTTCAGTGGCGTTTTCAAGAAAATTGTACTTCTACAGGAATTGGCAAACCATATTAAAAAAACTGACTCCACCATCGTACCCTTATTTTTAATAGTGGATCATGATTTTATGGATGATAAATGGATGCATATTGCCAAGTTGCCAAATATAAGAAGCTCAAGCGGAGTTCTAGATTTGAGATATCCTATTAATGAATCTACAAGATGGAAAATATCAAGCAAAACTGAACCGCCGACCAGATCACTTATCAGAGACTGGGAAGATCAAATTTACAATTGGATAAAGAATAGTAAGAATTTGTCAAAACATGAGGTAAAATCGCTTTATTCAAAATACAAGGAATTTTGGAATATTGTAGAAGAATCAATCTCAATTGCAGATACTTACTCCGAATTTAATTCAATAATTATGTCCAAGATTGCCAATACTATTTGGGGATATAATATACTATTTGTAAATCTTTCAGACATGTCCACGGTCTTTAAGAGAGGTTATAATTATCTGCTTTCGGAGAACGATACTTATCTAGAATCTCTTGACAAATCAGAAACCTTTTTCAGAGCTCGTGGAATTTATACTGGAGTTAGTGCAAATTTAAATAAACATTCGCCATTATGGTTACATTGTGATTGCGGGAGTAAAGCTTCATCTAAAATTCGATACGATGATAACAATGGAGCAACCTTAATTGGAAAATGTATATCCTGTAAAAAGAACTTGTCGCTCTTCATAGGAAAAAAAGACAACGCGTCAATCCAAGAAGAAAAATTGTGCACAGTTTCTCCGAGAGCAATACCGATATTACTTTTACTTTCTAGGGAATTGTCAATAGCCGGGTATATTTCAGGGACTGGAGGAAGTATTGGATATACTCTGGTAGGCAAGAAAGTTTTTGATGATTTGAATGTAAAACTGCCTACAATGGTACTTTGGGCAGGATCCGACATTTATACGGGATTTGCCCAGAAAGAGGCTTCTGACTATCTTAGCGATAATAACATAACTAATATTCCTAATTTTGTTATAGAAATAGACAAAAAATACAATGACTTGAGAAACAAGATAGAACCACTGATCTCGAAAAGAAATATGGTCTACAATGATAAAGAACAATTAGAAACAATGTTAGGAGAATTATTTATGTATAAACAAGAACAGAGAAAAATAAAAGAATTGCAGCGAAATGTACAAAAGTCAAGAAATGCTCTTAAACTTAAACCCTGTATAATAGATTATGCAGTCAATTTAGGAATAAAACAGATAGAATATGAATGGTCAAATAAATTGGTCATTAATAATGATCTTACAAAACCCGTTGTTATAAACTAGTCTATTTAACGTTCCCTATAAATGAAAAAAATTAATACAATAGTTACCTCGGTAGGGGGCATAGTAGCGCAAGGTATAATTAAATCGTTAAAATATCATAATATTCATCATAGGGCTTCCGGCCATATGTATGAAATCTTAGGTACTGATATAAACTACGAAGCTGCCGGGTTATACCGTGTTGATAAGTTTTCTATAGTCAATAAACCATCCAATCGCAATTATTTGAAAACAATTTTGGATTTATGTATCAAAAATAAAATTCACGTATTATTTATAGGGTCAGATGTAGAGCTTCCAATTCTTTGTAAATACAAAGACGAAATTGAAAATAAAACGGGTACCAAAGTAATTACGAGCCGAGAAAATATAGTTAACATGTGTAGAGATAAATATTTTACATATGAGTTTTTAGAAAAGAATAATCTTAACGCTATCCCTACGTGTCTGCCAGAAAATTTAGACTTGTTCTTAAAGGAAGAAAAGTTTCCCTTGGTAGTAAAACCCAGGGAGGGATTTGGATCTAGATTCTTTCACATAGTCAAGAATCGTGATGAATTGGATTTTGCCATAAGGTCTATAGAAAATGCAAATTGGAAGCCAATGATTCAAAAGTATTTAAAGAATGATTCAAAGGAATACACGACTGGGATTACTATTGATAAAGAAGGCAGTCAAATCATGTCCTCAATTACAATGAGGAAAGTTTTGAAACATGGGCAAACATACAAAGCTTATATAGACAATTTTCCGCAAGTTACAAAGATCTGTAATAAAATAGGTCATAGCTTGGCGACTTTTGGACCCATCAACATTCAAACAAGATCAGATACTGACGACAAAAAAGTAAAAATTATAGAAATAAATTCTCGATTCTCAGCCTCTTGTCCAATGAGAACAGTTGCTGGAATTAACGAACCTGATATTATTGTACGAAACGTTTTGTACAATGAGAAAATAAACGTTGAAAAATACAGACATTTAATATGTATGAGATATTGGAATGAAACTTATGTAGACAAGAGTAAAATAGGACAGGTCAAGTCAAATAAATCAAATACAAAGAAACTAACATCAGAAATTTTTGACTATTTCTGAGCTGGACTTGAGATTACCATTTTGATATTCTGATTATCTCGAATGCCTCAGCATATTTGCAGTTTAACTGATATCCTCTATACGCAGCTCTTCCTATTATTGCATCTATCCAAATTGGACCGCATCGGGCTTGTTGAGATTCAAAACACTCTAGTGCTGATTTTTTGGGTTCAATGTAGTCAGTCATATCTATGAAAAGCTGGGGTCTGAATGCCTGTTCGGTAATTCCTCCAGGAATCGTAGTCTCGTACATATAAAGATCCGTAGTGTCTCTACTACCTGATATTACTGACTTGGTTAAAGCTTGGTGGTCTTGATGAGAATCTCCTACCCATTGAGTGAAAACTGCAGCAGGTTTATAATCGAGCATATATTTGTCCATAATTCCTATAAGTTTCCTGCTATGGATCATCTGCTCAGTTGGAAGATCTAAAAAATCTGGCTCTGGACAGCCCATTACCTTGGAAGACCTTATGGCTTCCATTTTGCGTTCTTCCTTCTTGTCGTTTTCTGTAAAGTTTGGAAGGGTTGCGATGACCAATTTAACGTTATAACCTAGTCTAGATAGCTTTGCAACCGTTCCCCCCATACCTATCTCTATATCATCAGGATGGGCTCCAAATACGAGGATGTTCTCAGATTTAGACATATTTGACATTAGATTTCGTTTATCTTAACGCTTTGATTACTTCGCAATCTTTCTCTTTACGAGTAGTATTTGTTTCATCTACATTGTGAAAATATGCCCTATAGTCTTCATCTATTTCCATGGCTGCTTGTAATATCTTGCTCTTTATTGTATTAGATGAATTGATAAACATCTTTGTATCCTTGGGTAGACAGTGACCACCTATTCCATCTCTTGGTTCTAACACTTCAACATTCCAT
>DATELO010000050.1:0-18063 GCA_035276505.1 Candidatus Nitrosocosmicus sp. | reverse complement strand
CGGGTTAATCACATAATTGTTGGACAGCTAATCTACGATGTCCTATCTGCAGAAGAGCAGGAATACTTTTCTATTGTAGATATCAATCCCGAAAACTGGAATTATATCAGTGACGAAACAGGGTCCATTTACAAATTATATTTAAATAGAGCATAAGTAGCCACCTTTGTTTTAAAAAACACCATCATCTCTCTTTTTAGTGGGCATAAGAATTACCATGTTTTGCTAAACGCCTTTTGTACCAAAATAATGGCTGGTGGTGTAAAAACGATGAGGAATAGAGGTAGAGGGGAGGGAAGGGAAGGGAAGGGATAGAGTATCTATATGTGTTTAATGGAACAAATAATGAAAAGAAAGGATAAGGATTTATTTTTGAAATACACATGTTATGTTATGACTAAAGTATGTTCATTCTGTGACACTGCCGTCATAAATGAATCCGAGAGCGTTTGTGTTGACTGTAGGAAAAAGTATAGAATTGGTTCCTTTGATAATAGTAAAGACGGCTGCGGCTGTGACTGTTAATAATAGAATTCATTTCACACTTTAAAGAACTGATACCGTTTTCCTATACCCTTCTAATAATCCTAATTCATTTTAGCTGCAATTCATATTCTCAGGGATAGTCAAGTTCATCTCGAATGCAGTCAGAATCAGGGTCAGACAATGGTAAAATTAAATCATCTTATTTAGAGTCATACAGCCACCGTATCATCATACCCTGTATTAGAGAATCTTAAATGAACGCTTTATTAAATATTAATACGGCTTTTTTCTTGGAATCTTCGGTAACCTGAACTATAACTAGTCCCTCGTTTGGTTGACCATAACAAATTACCCAATCATTTGGTGAATACATCAAAAATGGAAGGGCAACAAGATCCTCCTCTCCGTATATTATTATGCGAATCTTGCTCTCATACGCATTTGCTAAGATTAATTTTTTTACCTCCAAAACCACCTGTTCTGATAATTCTCCAGGTTTATTATGTAGATGTATAGTTTTGTCTACCGGATATTCAAATTTTGAGGTCTTGATTACCCTCTTTTCCATGCAGTCTGTAACCGAAATATCTGGAACAATACCAAATCCAACTAACTTTTCTGTAGTCGTATCTCCTACTGCTATTACCTTTGGAGCCTTTTTCAATATTTCTGTTACTAAGCTAACAGTAACCTCATTATCTCTTATGAGCTTCCCAAAAGGTTCTTTCAAAAGGTCTAATTTAGTAGGATCCAAGATCATTTTTTAATTTAGTTAACTACATGTAGGAGTCATAATATTCAAACATTTCTTGAATAAGTGTGGATATGCGTCAGAAATTTTTGGCATCCTCTTCATTATAAGTACACGCTTTTCTTATCGTGTTGAGCGCGATTGTGGCGGGGGGTAGGGATGGAGTGGGGTGGTGTTGAAAGTTGATTTTTTTCTTAAAGTTAGTTACTTTTGTTGGGCTTGTTCTTGAGCCTTTTCTTGATCCATTAGCTCTGAGGCTATTACACTAATTCTTCCCGCTGTAATCTTTGAAATCTTATAAAAGGCCTGAGCATACTCTGAGTTTGGGTCAGAGAGAATTACAGAGGTACCGGTATCACTGCCTTTCATGATTTGAGATGTAAGAGGGATTTCTCCAATAAATGGTACCTTAAATTGCTCGCTTATCTTTTGGCCACCTCCTTCACCGAAAATGTGAATTTTTTCACTACAATTATGGCACTTTAGGTAACTCATGTTTTCAATAACACCTATAATTGGAATATTTAACTTGTTAAACATGCCAATAGACTTTACTGCTACATTCATGGCTACTTCCTGCGGAGTAGTAACGATTAAAATTCCTGTGATTGGGATAGTTTGAGCCATGGTAAGAGGAGCATCACCTGTTCCTGGTGGAAGATCAATAATTAAGTAGTCCAGCTCACCCCAATTTACGTCTGTAATGAATTGTTTGACAATTCCTGCTATAATAGGCCCACGATAAATTCCGGCTTGTTGGGATTGCTCATAGAAAAAGCCCATAGACATTACTTTAACATTTTCAGTAACAGGTGGTTGTATCTTTCCCTCAAGAACTTCAGGAACCTCTTTAAGACCCAGCATCAGGGGCACACTTGGTCCGTATACATCTGCATCTAAAATACCCACTTTAGCACCAGTCTTTGCGAGTGCAATAGCCAAATTTACCGAAACAGTGGTTTTTCCAACACCACCTTTTCCACTTGCTACAGCCAAGATATTTTTTACCCCTGGCAGAATTTGGTCCATGGTAATTGTTCGACCCTCCATAACACGAGCCGTCACCTTTAGGTCCAAGTCCTTTATGCCTAAGTTTGAAATTGTATTTCTTACATCCTGTTCAATTTCGCTATTAAAAGGGCAAGCAGGAGTAGTTAATTCCAAGGTAAAAGCAAGTTTATCTTCGTTAATTGAAATATCTTTAATCATCCCCATAGATACTATATCCTTGTGTAATTCAGGATCCTTCACATTTTTCAAAGCACTCATGACTTTATCCACGGTAACCATGATGATATAAAAAGCGAGTTACTATTCTATTTAAATCATTCATTCTCAAAAGTAATAATAACAACAATTTCGAAAAAGACAAATATTTATTATTAGTCTAGCACAATTTGGTCAAAAAAACATAAAGTTCATAAACTGATGGTTCTGGATATATGTCTTATCTTTATTATGTTTGCTATAGCACATATGTCCGATGTAGTAAGAATTCCCCCTAGTAAGCTAACTAATTCTCTAAAGTTAACAGCTATTGGAATATTAAAGGAAAAATACGAAAGCATGGTTAGCGCTGATCTGGGATATGTTATTCTAATAATTGATGCCGAGACTAACGCTGTGGGAAAGGTGATTGCGGGTGACGGTGCAACATATCACAAGGTTAACTTCACAGCATTAACATTTTATCCAAAACTTCACGAGGTAGTTGAGGGTGAAGTAGTTGAAATTACTGATTTTGGTGCATTTGTTAGAATTGGACCTACTGATGCACTTTTACACTTATCTCAAATTACAGATGATTACCTAAAAAGTGATGTAAAGCAAGGTTTGATATTGTCAAATCAATCTGAAAAGACCCTACGTATTGGATCCAAGATACGAGCAAGGATTACCGCCATAAGCTTAGGAAAGAGTGCATCTATGGGTAAGATCGGTATAACATGTAGGCAGCCATTTTTGGGGGCATTGGAGTGGGTAGAAAAGGAAATCCGACGTGCACAGGGAGGTAACACCAGTGGAAGCAACGAAGGTGCGGGCAATTCAGAAGATAAAAAAAGTTCTGCAGATCCCAAGGCAGGAAAAAAAGACAAAAGATAAAAGAGTAATCAAGACATAGTGATCAGTATTGGTAAAAGAAGTTGCTTGTAAGAAATGTAAGGCCCTGACAACGGGCAAGATGTGTCCGGTTTGCAAATCAACAGAACTTTCAAAAGATTGGTTTGGAATAATGTTGGTCCTTAATCCCAAAAAATCAAAGGTTGCAGCGACTTTAGAAATAACAGCTCCACACAAATATGCTCTGAAAGTAACCTAATTTGAATTGAATAATTTCAATACCATTTATAATTTTGATGATTTAAAAGAAAATTTTTTTTTTAGTTCAGAGTTAGAATTAAGAACTACATTATCCAATTTTTTGATTGAGGATATAGGAACAGGCGACATCACCAGTAACTTATTAATTCCTCAAGAAAAAATATCCACTGGAAGCATAGTTTGCAAAAATGAAGATAAAGGTATAACCATAATAGCCAGTGGACTTGCTGAAGCCAAAATGATTTTTGAAATTTGTGGTTGCGAGGTAACACAAATGGTGGAAGACGGTTCAGCTATTTCAAAGGGCACGAAGGTAATGTCAATAAATGGATCAGCTAGGTCCATTTTGAAGGCCGAAAGAACTGCGCTCAACATTGTTATGCGTATGAGTGGCATTTCCACTAGAACCAGGCAGTTTGTAGAAAAGCTGGATGACTTGTCATCATTGGTCCATATAGCATCAACACGGAAAACAGCTCCCGGATTGAGATATTTTGATAAGAAGGCAGTAGTACTTGGAGGAGGGATTTCACATAGAAAGAGAATGGATCAATTAATACTAATAAAAGATAACCATATAGCCATAGTTGGGTCGGTGAAAAAGGCGATTGAATTGGCAAAAAGTGCTTATGGAAATAAAAGAAAAATCGAATGCGAAGTCGTCAACCTTGACGGCATAGTGGAAGCCATAAGTTCAGGAGCGGACATTGTTATGTTGGATAATTTTACCCCAGAGATGGTTCGAGATTCATTGGAGAAAATTAGAAGATCTGGCCTACGAGACAAAGTGATCATTGAAATTTCTGGAGGGATCAACTACGACAATATTTATGACTATGCTTCTTCTCGCCCAGATGTTATTTCTATAGGTTCTCTAACACATTCAGTTAAATCAATAGACTATAGTCTCGAGGTTTCAGACTAGACTTTAAAATAGTTCTTTCATAAAGAATGTTTCGTTTCTAAGAACGCAATATTTCTTGTCTCCTTCAATAATTAAATACTTACGATATTGCAAGCATTCTCTCTATAGGAACGATCGCCTTTCTTGCAATACTTTTAGGAACCTTGACCTCGTACACTTCATTAACCAAAGAGTTGTATACTTTTTCAATAGTTATCTTTTTCATATATTTACAAATTGCATCGCTCTTTATTGGAATAAATTCTTTGGATGGGTTTTCTTGACGCATTCGGGACAATATTCCTACCTCAGTTGCTATCAGAAATTGATTATTTTTAGACACTCGCGCCTCGTTCATCATGCCTTCAGTCGACAGTATTTTACTTTCTCTATTAATGTCACCCTTTGAAACATGGTAAAGAGTAGACGACGTACAGCTACACTCAGGGTGTACCATAAATTCGGCATTTCTATATTTGTGGAGCATCAAGTTGATATCTTTATCAGTTATACCAGCGTGTACATGGCATTCACCGGGCCAAATTTTGATATTCTTTCTTTTGGTCACCTCGGCAACATAGGCGCCTAAAAACATGTCGGGTAAAAACAAAACAGTATCATTTTTAGGTATACTTTGTACTACTTTGACCGCGTTAGAAGACGTGCAACAATAATCTGACAAGGCCTTTATCTCTGCAGATGTATTTACATAGCTAACTACTACTGCGTCTGGGTTTTCATTTTTCCATTTCAAGAGTTCATTTGGATTAATAGATGAAGCAAGCGAGCATCCAGCTTCCAAATCGGGTATAAGTACCTTTTTGTCAGGACTAATTATTGAAGCAGTTTCAGCCATGAAATGAACTCCACAAAAAATTATGTATGAAGCATCTGTCTCTCCGGCCAATCTGGATAATTTTAGAGAGTCCCCAACAAAGTCAGCAACATCTTGAACCTCTGAAATTTGATAATTATGAGCTAAAATGATAGCATTCTTCTCTTTCTTGAGTCTTTGAATCTCTTTAGTAAGGTCTAAATTCAGAACTGACATGAGTTGCAAAACTGATAAAGTTATTCTTCAATTTAAATAATAGTGATTTAGTCTTTGATTGCCATCAATTTTTCAAACTTGGTAAGAGTTGCCTATAATTTTAGGCATATTAGATGTATACAATAAATATGAGAATCCTTATACTTATGTTATGCCGACACACGGATCGTTAACTAAAGCGGGAAAAGTTAGAGGACAAACCCCTAAAATTCAGGCTAGAGAAAGAACTAGCCCGTCATCAAAGGTAAGAAATAAGAATAATTTTGTAAAAAGATTCGAAAAAAGGATTCAGCCTGGTCAGAAAAAACCTGAAAGAATGCATAGACGATAAACAGCAAAAAGAATCTAGTATTTTTTAGCTCATCACTTTATGAGCAATATAATATATTCTTCTTCTTCTTATAGGATTCTCAACAGTCTAGTCTTTTTGAGCAAGCTATTATTTAATTGCTATCGCGCAAAAGTCTAGGATTGATTGAATATTTGTATTTATCTTCTTTATCCTTATTTTCATAACCAGCATCATTGTAGCCTCATCATCATAATAATAATATCCAAGCTCTATCACCATTTACTCAAAAAACCAGTCCTACTCACAACTTGACCAACCCCAGATCTACTAGGTAGCAGTTCAACTTTGGCCCATATAAAATATTAATGGGTAAAAATAACTCAAGATCATAATGTATAGCCATATTGCTGAAACATGGAAGTCAATGTTGAAAACCAGGTCTCCAGAGTTAAAGAGTAAAGCATATCAATGGAGAAGAGAGCCAACATTAAATAGAATAGATCATCCAAGTCGCTTAGATAGAGCTAGAGCATTGGGATACAAGGCTAAACAAGGTATTGTTGTTGTTAGGGCCCGAGTAGGCAGAGGAGGAATGAGAAAACAACGCCCCGTAGCAGGTAGAAGGCCCAAACATATAGGTGTCGTACATATAAAACAAAAAATCAGCATGAAGAGAGTAGCTGAAAGACGTGTTAACGAAAAATACGTTAACTTGAAGGTTATGGGTTCCTATTTGGTTTACCAGGACGGAATGTATTCATGGTTTGAAGTAATTTTAGTTGATCCAAGTCATCCATCAATTATAAAAGATAAAGAAATGCGAAGTAGAATAAATTTCAACTAATTTTTTCTTCGTCTCACTCTGATTCTTTGACTTTAGTTATTATATCATTAACGTCTACTAGTGTGGCATCTTTATCAATTGTAATGTAGTAAAGCACTTCCTGATTTTTTGAAGGAATTAATATTAAGATAACAAAATCGTTTTTTGTAATAGAAAAATGTGTTTTTCCAATAGAACCATCGAATGAATTTCGCAGCTGTTGTCTTACAGATTCAATAAAATGCTCATCTCTTGCCTGGTCTGGAGATAAAAGTGGTGTGGTATTTTTTCTAAGCTTCCCAGAAATTGTTCTACCAAACTTGTTAAGTATCCCGATATATCGAATTTTGTCAGAAATACTTAAAAATTCCACACATTTACTTTGAAAGTTTAATTTATCAACAGTAGCAGAAGAAGTTGTAGAAGTAGAATTATTAGTGTCCTTGTTATCCATCCAATAAAGTTGTACTTTGTTTCTTTAAAAAGCGTTATTATCTACTGGGTTAATATATTAGACTCCAAAAGTTGGTTGGTAAACATCTTTTTCATCAAAGGCATTTTTTGAAATGTTACACGCTTACCGGTCATTGGGTATGATAATTGATGTCTATCGCCTCTAACCTTTACTAATGTCAAAATAATAAAGCAAGTCAATCTTGCTCTATAGCTTTTTCCACTTTGAGTCTAAGAAGGAGGAATTGCTGAACTAGAATTGGAAGAAGAAGAAGAAGAAGAATGGCAGCTACAATCACATTGAATCATCTTCATATCAAAGGAACAATCTTCATCAGGACCACATGTTTCATTTATTGGCCAGCTACCCGGACAATCAGAATGCTTGTCTCTTTTACAAAAGAATGTCAGAAACATACCTCGGACAGACTATATTAAATATCTATGTTAAAAAGCTGTGGAGCATATATTGATCCTTCTCTAACCCTCTTTACCTTTGCAACAGACAGATAATGGGGCCAAAGGGTAATCATGATTGACCCTTCAGGTACATTTTCAGGAGATTCGATGATCACTAAATCTTTTAAATCAACACCATGTTCGATCAGTTTTTCCTTGCTTCTATCTATTAGTTCTGCAGGCATACCACTGCTGTATAAATAGACCTTATCGGTGTACTCTATTTTACTTGACACTAGATACTCTAAAAATTTTGCAATACAAAAACGTTCCCCGTAAATTGCCAGTCGGTTAAAATTGGATTATAATTCATCTACCTTATATTTTGTTGTGCAACCTAGGCATTCATAAATTTCACTACCTACTTGTCCTGAAACATTGAATCTTACTATCGTTTTACATTTAGGGCATCTTCCCTCAGTAGATTTAGTCTTTCTTAATGGTCGTGCAGTTTTCCTCTTCCTACTACCCATATAACAGTAATCCTTAGGCTTTCCCTTTTAATAAATTGATTTGATCTATGTACTATAAATCTAAGCAAAATTATGAAGAATCAATTTGAGTTCACTTGAATATTTTGTAATATAAAAGGGTCTATTTCTCTCTAAAAAGAGTGTAAAACTGACGCTATATTAGCAATCAAAAAAAGAAGATGAGGTTTAATCTTGTCCTAATGCGTTTTCGCCGATATTGAACTGATCTTGGAAGCTTACGTTGTTGCAAGATACAATTGCGTCTTCACCAGAAACACATTGTGCGTTTTGGTCGTTATCTTGGTCTTGCTCAATACCTTGGTCTCCATCATTACCTTTCTTTCCTTTCTTTCCGTCGCCACCATCTTGTGCTGCTGCATTGTTTCCTTCGTTGTCTTGATCCTGGAAGCTGAGGTTGTTACATGAGGCTGCAATGCTACCACCTGCTACACATTGTGCGTTTTGTTTGCTATCTTGGTCTTGATCAATTTCTTGATCGCTATCGTTACCTTTACCCTTGCCATTTTGTTGTCCTGCTGCATTATCACCATCGTTATCTTGGTCTTGCAAGTTCAACTGGTTACATGAAGCTATTACATCTTCACCAGAAACACATTGTGCGTTCTGACGTGAAGATTGCCCTTGGTCGATTTCTTGATCGCTATCGTTACCCTTGTTTTTCTTTTCTTTTGCCATAACATCACTCACAGCAAAAGTGGGACTCATAAACAAAGCAAAGGCCACCACAGCTACCACAGCTAAAATTAGTGGTTTCTTATTGTTTAATGTAATCATTACAAATTAAGGTAATGTTTACAATATGTATGATTCTTAAAATGATTATACTAAAATTTTAGGATATTTTTTTACTAAATAAATAACTGCTGTATTATTGCAAAAAAAAAACACTAATCAAAAACTATGTTATTTGATTCATCCTGATTTACGGTTTAATAGAGTCGCCAACCAACCCTAGGGGTCAGCAAAACAGCAGTAAGAGCAATATCTCAGATAGGAGAGCAATAGGATTTAACAGCACCAATAATGACTACAGAAACAATTTTCCAAGTAACAATCATAGTTGAGATTTATATCTGAGACATTATGTGTATCATATTTATCTTGGATAGCAGATCTCCTTCAACATAAATGACAAAGAGCGATGGAGAAGGAGTAGAAACGAAGAAAGAACTGGAAGGAGATAAAGAAGAGAATCAAAACAGAATGAATGATATTTCAGAATCACCAAAACCCAAAACCTTTGTGGAAGTTACAATAGTTGGCAAAGATAAGGAAGGAATTGTTGCTGATACTACAAACTACATTTTCAAACGAGGTGGAAATATTGAAAAAATTAATCAAAATGTAGTAAAAGGCCTCTTTGGGATGCACCTCGAAGCTTCCTTTCCAGAAATTGATAAAGTTAGGATGAAAAGCGAGTTAGATACTCTGGGAAGGAAACTTCAAATGGAAGTCAAAGTTCATTTTCATGAAGAGAACAAGGTAAAAAACGTCGCAATACTGGTGAGCAAAGAAGATCATTGCCTTTTAAAAATACTAAATTCACATATTGCTGGTGAAATTAAGTGCAATATTTCACTGATTATCGGTTCCGATGAAAAACTCAAGAAAGTTGCAGATTCATTTGGAATTCCATTTTTCTATGTTACCCATACAGAACAAAGTGAAGCTGAAAGAGAAATTCTACAATTAATTGAAAAGTTCGACATTGATCTCATTGTTTTGGCAAGGTACATGAGAATTTTGACCCCAAATTTTGTCTGGCGTTATCCAAACAGAATAATAAATATACATCCCTCACTTCTTCCAGCTTTTCCTGGAGCATTTGCCTATGTACAGGCTTATGAAAGGGGGGCGAAAATTATTGGCTGTACGGCCCATTTTGTTACGGAGGACTTAGACCAGGGGCCCATCATTATTCAAGAGTCATTTAAGGTATTACAAGAAGATACATTAGAAACAATTAAGGTAAAAGGACAGATTGCAGAAGCTTTTGCCCTATTTGAGGCAGTAAAACTGTTTTTAGAAGACAAATTAGAAGTAAATTGGGGAAAAGTTAGTTACAAGTAGCTATCATACTTTTTAGTCTGGTATCCAGACCTTATTTGTAGTTGATGGAGATTAAATTTATTGGTCAAAACAAGTTTTCAAGCTTGGTTCAAGACTCTCATATTGACGCGGCTATTTTACCGCTGGGTTCCACTGAACAACATGGTGACCATCTACCATTTTCAACAGACACCTTGATAGTAGAGCACATTTCCAGTATTATATCTCAAAAAGCGAAAATGCTTCTGTTACCCTCCATTTTTTATGGAGTTTCATATGAACACCACCCCTTGTTTAATATTTCACTAGACTATAACGTATTGGTAGATCTTATTTCAAATATTTCACATTCACTTTCAAAACAAGGGATAAAACGGGTATTTGTAATAAATGGACATCATGGAAATTTAGGTTTGTTACAGTATGTAGGACAGAATTTAACCACAAAGTATGGTATCGAGTCGAATTTCTTTTATTACATTAACTATTGGCAATTGCTAGATCAAAAGTTTGATCATGGTGGAGAGATCGAGACTTCTCTTATGCGGGCAATTAGTCCTGACCTTGT
Organism: Candidatus Nitrosocosmicus sp.; assembly: GCA_035276505.1. Taxonomy (GTDB): domain Archaea; phylum Thermoproteota; class Nitrososphaeria; order Nitrososphaerales; family Nitrososphaeraceae; genus Nitrosocosmicus. Next base: position 7,411 of record DATELO010000050.1, on the reverse strand, counting down.
TAATATGCAGTTATCTAAACAAGGTTTTGATACTAAAAATGAAAGAAATGAAGAATTATTTAAGAAGGGACTGAACATGTCTATAAACAATCCAGGAGGGTTTATTAAATTTACAAAGAATGGCATTTGGGGTAACCCAGATAGATCAAGTATAAAGTATGGAACAGAAATGCTTTCTCAAGTAATTGAAAAAATATTAGAACTATTAGCAGATCAAAGATTCAGATAATCATTGTTTGTTATAGCATAGTAAAAACTAAATTTAATATAGGACATCGATTTGATACACAATAGGTTAGATAAAGATGTCTGTAGATATGGCAGTTAAAGTCCTCGATGAAAGCCTCGGCAGGGATGTATTAATAAAATTAAAAGGTGGAAAGGTTATTAGAGGAAATTTACAAGGTTTCGATCAACATATGAATCTGTTATTAGAAAGCTCTGTAGAAATTTTAGAAGAAGGTAAGACTGATGAAATTGGCAATATTGTAGTAAGGGGAGATAATGTTGTTATCATATCTCCACCTCAGTTCAAGTAAGAAAGAAGCAAATAGGTAGCAAAAGAGAGGAGGTAAGAGAGTTTGACTAAAGGAACAACTTCTATGGGTAAGTTTACCCGAAAAAAAACACACATTAGATGTAGAAGATGTGGGCACAATTCATTCCATAGGCGAGGAAAAGAATGTGCAAAATGTGGATACCCTGATCCAAAACTAAGAAAATACAAGTGGATCAAGAGACGGGTAAGATAGATCTCAGTTTTTATCATTTATTAAAAAGCCCATTTTTATATTTCCTTTCCTTATATGTCATAGTCAAATAAGAAAATGATAGAATTACTCATATTTTCAAGCTCGGCTGGACTAGGTATTATTTGTGCTATTTTCCTGTACAGGTTTATTAGTAACAAGAAACACGACGAGCATGTTGTACTGGGCAACGTAAAATATGAGTTGAATAATCTTTATTTTGAAAAATCGGTTGCTTTAGAGGCACTGGGAAAAATAAAACAATTCTTTGAAGACAAAAAAATTGACGAATATGAAAGAGATAGACTATCTCGAAAATACGTCAAAATGCTAGAAAATTACAACAAACGCGTTTTCCAGCTCAATCCTATACTAGAAGCTCAAGAAATTTATGAGTACAAAAAGCAATTAGATTCGATCCTGGCGGAGTACACAAAGAGAATTGATTCTAGGCTTGCAAACATAACGGGCTATCCGGCAGTTGACAAAAAAAGGGCTAAAGTAATAACAGCTAAAAGAGGAACGACAGAATATGGAGCATCGTCAGAATCAGCTACCATTGCTTCTTCTTCATCATCATCATCATCATCAACATTAAAATCAGTGTCAGCGGAACCCGCAGCAGAATTGCAAGCCAGCGCCGGAGTCAGACACTCACCTAGATCATTGGCACAGCAAATAAAGTCATCATTAATGAGGATCTCTCCGGTGAAAATTAATGAAGATAAAAATAATGGTTTGTTTGCAGAGTCTTACAAAGGTATTGATAGTGTCCCTAGTTTAGACGAGGAAAAAAGTGGCCAGTCAAATAGCACCTATAACACAACTTCAAGTAATATTAAAGATGAGGGAGAGGATCAAGCATTATCAGAAATCGAACCTAATTTAGTATCATTGCCAACCGAAGATAATAACATGCAATCAAATGATTCAGATAAAACTGAAGAGATAAATATTGATACTAAAGAAATTGACAAAATTCAGAGCGATATTTTAAAGACTTTAAAGCGACTCGAAGACTCTTGAATTTATGGATTTGAGAATTTCCAGAGACTGCTCTCCTTCGCCTAACATTCGTCCCTGTGCTTACCCCTTCTCAATCGATTTAAATATTCTTTTATTCTCCTTCTATAGTTGATCATATGTCCGTTTCTACTACAAACACTCAGAATAATGGTACTATGGACGATAGTTTTGAGAACATAGCAAAAGACATTATAGAGAATAATTTTTCAGATAAACGGTTAATTATAGGGTTGGGAAGTGGTAGAGCAGCAACTAGAATTGTAAAGCTAATACCAGCCGAGGTGGCCAAAAATTGCGAATTCATTTGTACATCCTTGCAAATAAAGATTGAAGCAGAGAGAAAAAACTTAAAAATTATAGATGAATCGCAAATACCACGCATAGATGTAGTCATAGATGGAGCCGATCAGATTAATGATAAATATTGTCTGATAAAAGGTGGTGGCGGAGCATTATTGCGCGAAAAGATTATCTATTACTCTGCAAAAAAAACAATAATAGTCGCTGATTTTACAAAATTTGTTTCTAATTTTTCAAGATCAGTACCAATCGAAATATTGCCTTTTAGCAGAACTTCAATTCTCCCTTTTATCGAAAAGCTGGGAGGCACATCTGTACTTAGAACTTTGGACAAGGGATACCCATATGTAACTGAGAATGGAAACCTCATCTTGGATGTGATGTTTAAGGACTATACCAACATTCCGCGGTTAGAAATGGAGCTAAAGAAATTACCAGGAATACTGGAAACAGGATTGTTCATCCAGGCTCCTGACCTCTGTTATTGTGCTCTCAACGATAACCAGTATAAAAAATTTAACCCAACATGACATATTTACCGAAATTAATTATAGAGTGATAGAAACACATGAGTAATAATAATAATAGCTGTGACTTGTTAATCAAAAATGCTAATGTTGTAATCCCCAAAACAGGAATAGTTAAGAGCAATATTTTGATCGATGATGGCAAAATAAAAGAATTATCAAAGTCCATTGATAATGTCTCCTATTCGAAGTCTATCGATGTAAATGAAAAATATGTGTTACCTGGACTAATTGACCCTCACGTCCACTACGGTGTTTTTTCCCCAATTGAGGTGGCTTCTGAGACAGAATCTAGATCCGCCGCTGTAGGAGGGGTAACAACAATAATGCGCATGTTACGGGTTTATGAGCCATATAGTCAAGAAATTTCAAAGCATCTACGCGCCAGCATAGGAAATCATTTCATAGACTATGCCATTCATGCTTCGATCCTAAATCCTATCCAAATATCTGAAATTCCGTTTCTGTATGACTTGGGTATTCACTCATTCAAGCTATACATGAATCTAGGATCAACAGATAATAGAATACTGATGGACATGAATCCTTCTGAGGATCGCCATCTGCCTAAAAATGTTCACACCACTGATGATCTATGTTCAAAGGTCATCACCACCTCTTCTGATTTAAAGAATGCAATTGTATTGGTACATGCAGAAGATAATGAAACTTGTGCAAAATTGATTGAAGAAAAAAAAGAATTAAATTTAAAAAGAAAAACTGGTACCAAAAACGAAAACGATAAAGAAAATCCGTTAAGGACGTGGTCAGAATGCCGACCCACTATTAGTGAATCAATTGCAATAAAGAAAATAATGAATATGGGCAGACAATCTGGAGCTAACCTGTATTTTGTTCATATTGGTTCTAATGATGCTCTAGATACAATTCTACATGAAAAACAATTTGGAGGGTGTAATGCATATATTGAAACATGCCCTCACTATCTCACCCATTCAATAGACTATAATGATTTAAGAGGGAAGGTAGTTCCGCCATTAAGGACTAAAAACGACGTGGCAAGTTTATGGAATGCTATCAAAAATGGCCTGGTTGATACAATAGGGACAGACCATGTCGCTAACACATTGAATCTAAAGTTAGGGACTCAAAACGACATATGGACATCATTGGCAGGCTTTCCAGGCGTGGCAACAATGCTGCCTGTTTTGTTGCATTATGGGGTTATGATGAGACAATTATCACTTGTTCGATTGACAGAACTTACCAGTTATAACACCTCAAAAATATTTGGCCTTTTTCCCAAAAAAGGTACAATTCAGAAGGGATCAGATGCCGACTTGGTCGTAATAGATTTAGATCTTATAAAGAAAGTGACACCAGAAATATTGCAGTCATCCTCAGACTACACCATATATGATGGCTATAAGCTCCAAGGTTGGCCAATCTTAACTATTTCAAGAGGTAGAATAATTATGGAAAACGGAAATGTCTATGCAGAAAGCAAAGGCCATGGTAAATTTGTAAAGTTAGGTCAAGACATTAATAATAATAATAATAATAGCAACAAAGTCTAGTATTAGTTTCTAAGAAATTTGTCCATCCAACAAAGGATAGGATTATGGAAATGGGATTGCGTTAGAATAATCTTTCTCGTCGTCTGATTCGTCAGCTAAATTTGAATTGAATGGCAAAGACATTGGCACGTCATCATTGCTGCTGCTGCTGCTGCTGCTGTCATCATTGTTGTTATTGTTATTGTTATCGTCATTGTTATTGTTATTGTTATTGTTGTTGTTATTGTTATTATTGCTTGTACAATCATCACATGTGCTCTTATCACTAGAATCGGAATATAATTCATTTAACGGATTAATTTGAGTAGAGTTATTTTGATTGGTGCTAATAGTAGCATTTACTACCCCAAAGTCATGTAGAGTAAAAACTAGCGTAGTAATCATTACTAGCATAATACTGTAATATTTCAATCCGCGATTCATATGTGTAATTGAATTATTAGAATTACATATTAATGGATTTTGATAAATATTTCTATATTATTTTTTTATACCAAAAAACCAACTGGTATGTTATGGTATATTATAAACAAATGTTACATTAAAATTTTTCAAATCAGTAGATTGGAATTCACTAATGATTTGATATGGTGGAATTAGAAGAGGAATTATGTTTCTATCAACATTTTCCTGACCATGAATATAAATTTCATCTCCATGAAAATTTAGCAACATTACCCCCGTAACAAATGTAGATAATATTATTAAATTGATTTTTTTCATAAGATTGTTATATTATATTTTACTGTATTCATTATTTAAGTTTTGATAGTCAATGATTCATAGTCTTTGCAGAGCAAGTAGTGCATATACATCTCCACTAAATAGAGTAATTGAAAATCTAAAAGATTAGTGACTTAAATCCAGGGTATAAATTGATTGTCCGGTTTCATTTTAGGGTAAAGCCTATCAGATATATGGTATTTAGTGCTTCAAGTCTATAACTAGTGGTTTAAAGAATAATAAGACAGAATATCTAACTTTAAGAACATCATTGACTGATCCATCGGCTCCGATTCTTAAAGTTGAACAAATATACAAAAGCTATATTTCTTCAGCAGGAGAAATTCCCATCCTTAAAAATATTAATTTTGAAGTGAGCAGAGGAGAGTTTGTTTCTATTGTTGGTCCATCAGGAAGTGGTAAATCAACATTGCTAAATATTCTAGGTACTTTGGACAGACCAACTGAAGGGGACATTTTCATAGACGGAGAAGACGTCTTTTCATTGGATGATCACGATTTAGCTTATCTGAGAAACAACGCCATAGGATTTATTTTTCAATCATATAATTTGATAAATAGAGCATCAGTAATGAAAAATATTGAAATTCCTTGTATAATAGCAGGGATAAGTAAGAGCGAACGGTTAGAGAGAGCTTCTAAAATTATGGGGTTACTTGGGATCGAGGATAAAGGGAGTTTTAAACCATTTAATCTTAGTGGTGGCCAGCAACAGCGTGTTGCCATAGCCAGAGCTTTAATGAACAATCCCTCAATAATATTAGCCGACGAGCCTACTGGGAACTTGGATACAAAAACTGGAAATGAGGTGTTCAATCTTCTGAAGATGCTCTCAAACAAATATGATAGAACCATTGTCATGGTTACTCACAATCCTGAATTGGCTGAAAAGACTGATCGTATAATTCATCTAAAGGATGGCGAAATAGAGCGTGAGGAGCATATTGCAACATGATGAGATGTCAATGTATTAAATCAACATATTTTTTGTCTAGAAAAGTGCTTTTCAAGCAAGTAACAACAATGGTTCGCTCTAAAAAGAGTAAAGGTAATAGAATATGTTAGCTCATAAGTTTCAAGATATTTCCGTAACACAGAGAAGCCCATCAAATCATCATCACCAAACTAGAAGACTGCATTATCAAAGCAGCCATGATGTTTTACCAAAGTTGATTGCAAAGTCGTATTACTTTCACTTTGGACAAACCAATATCAAAGACTACAAAGAAACTAAAATAGGAAGTTACAATCCAAATGGATGTTAGAGAAATTTTTATTCTCTCATTTCAGGCATTAAAGGAGAGAAAGATCAGATCTTTATTAACTATAGTTATGGTAATGGCAGGTACAAGTTTGTTGGTAGCTGTAAACGGTGTTGGAGCAGGATTTACAGAATTTTTTAACAAGCAGTTTAGTAATTTGGCACCAAATATACTCTTTGTAACCAGCGGACAAGAACAAGGATCAACTACTGTTGGCTCCACCGAGGGTGGAGGCGGGTCGGCGGGTTCAAAAATAACTCTAAATGCTGCAGTCATCAACAGAATTGAATCATTACCATTTATAGACAAGGTTATCCCATCATATCAATCCCAAGTTTTGATGAAATCTAGGGGAGAAGAAAAATCTAATGCCGCTCTGTCAATAGACCCAAATAATCTCTTCGTCATAGCCCCTACCTTAGAGTTACAATCAGGTTCACAATTAAAACAAAATGATCCCTCGGCCATCATTTTAGCAGACAATATTGCTAATCCCCCTGGCCAAGATAATCCGTTTGTAACTATCGGAGAAACGATCGAATTAGAATATTCTTTTATAGACGACACAACTGGAGAGCAAGAAACACTTTCCAAGAATTTCTTAGTAACAGGAATAATGGAGCCGACGGGTAATCCCACTATAGATGGCGCCGCAGTAATAAATTTAGATGCAGGGGACGCCCTGTTTCAAAAGGCCGGCAAATACGATTCCCTATTTGTAGTAGCTTCATCAACAGAGCTGGTTGATGTAGTGGAAGAAGAAATAAAGAAACTATATGGTAATGATATAGGAGTAACAACTGTAAAGGCCATACTTGAGACAATCGAGCAGTTCACTGGAGGCATTACTTCTTTCCTCCTGAGCATAGCCATAATTTCACTAGTCGTTGGAGCAGTAGGGATTATTACTACGTTATATACTTCAGTTGTGGAAAGAATTAGAGAAATAGGAACTCTAAAAGCAATAGGAGCACAGAGTTCAAACATCTTGACTATGTTTGTACTGGAAGCTTTAATCATAGGAATGCTTGGTGCAACAATGGGTTTGCTTGGGGGTATTGGTGGGGGATATGCCTTATCACAGGCTACACCGAGAAATGAAGGCGATCCGCCTTTGATACCACTTTTCTTTATTACCGATATGGTAACTGTTTGGTTTATTTCTGTTGCACTGAGCGTCATTGCAGGACTTTTACCAGCGTGGAAGGCCTCTAAGGTGAGTCCCATAGAAGCCTTAAGGCCCAAGACGTGAGACGTTAAGATAT
>DATELO010000049.1:0-5501 GCA_035276505.1 Candidatus Nitrosocosmicus sp. | reverse complement strand
ATGATTAGTGATTCTCCGACCTGAGGTTTTCCATAATTTTCGTAATTACGTTTAGGCATGGTAATTGTAATACTTGTTTGAGGGTATGATTGTATAATCGTTTGAGGTTGAGCTCTTAGCATAGCCTCCATAATAGGCTGTAATTGTTCCTTCATCTCCTTATCAGGTATTGCTCTGTTAATAGCCTCAAGCATCATCTGTTGTTGTGAGATAGGTTCTAATTCAATATCCTCAATCAAATTTAGAGTTACGGCGACTCCGTTATCATTCAGACTCTTAATCTTGTATACATTTTCTCGAAGTTCCATCTATACTAATGAATTTTGTGTAAATATATTCTTAGTTGAAGTCGTAAGAAAACTCTACTATAGGAATTGTTAATCTAATGCGTTTTAGGAGGAGCTTGACAGAATTCAACCAATACACCGTTGAGCGATTTAGGGTGTATAAAACTGATTTTTCTGCCATAAGAACCTGTTCGAATATCCCCTAAGAATCTCATTCCTTTCTCTATAGCATTTTTAACATCAGATTCTATTTCATCCGCAGTTATAGCTATATGGTGTATACCTTCTCCCCTCTCTCTGAGAAATTTACTAATGGGACTTGTGTCATCCATTGGTTCCAGAAGCTCCAGTCTAGTATCCTCAAGGTTTAGCATTACTACCTTTACTTTTTCCGTTGGAACTTCCTCAAAATCCACTTTATCAACTCGTAATACTTTTTTGTAATTTTCCAATGCTAGGTTCGCATCATTTACTGCTATAGCTATATGATCAATACGCATAATAGCATTAGTAATCGTAGGAATATATATTTTAGAATCACAATATCTGAATTACACTTTGAATCAGAGTATTCTGAAAAGTTAATTATACGGATCAAAATTTTTGATTTTTACTAGAGCGAATTTATACCTAACGTCTCCAATAGGAACTATGTGAAAAAAAATAACGATAGTATGTTTAATTATCCCAATCTTCCTCACGATTATTTAGAAAATTAGGAATATGCCTCTCCAAGGTATATACTGTTGACAAAATCAATTTCGAATCTAATAATTCAACTGTTCTCTCAGGAAATCTTGTTTATCTCATTGAACTATACCGACTGTCATTCCAAAGAATGTCACCCTAATTGTATCACCCTAGAATACGATCGACTTACAATTAATAACAAAGTCCGTGATCCAGAATTCGATAAGATTGAAAAATTATTATGTCAATTTTCTGTAGTACAATCAAGAGACATCCATACCAATAATACCAAATCTGCAATCATCTATTTTTAAAGTTTGTTACTTAAAAATGAACATCTTAGAAAAACTTGACGTGATTGCTAAAATTTTTAATGATGTAAACAACCATACTCAACAACCTCTTCGGGACAAATCCTTCTCAGTGAAATCAAAGAATTTGTAATTGATGAGAAGATAAACCCCTTCCCAAAAACCGTTCTAAATTATTACCGCAAAGAGTGTAGACTAACGAATTAATTCAGAGAGTATTGTATAACAGAAAGATACACGAATTCTCCAAACTTCCATTTTATTTAGGAGAGCAAAAAGCATGGGTCAATAGAAACCTCTCAAATACAATAGTTGCCTATAAAATAGCAAAGTTTTGGGAAATCTATTAACTTTGATAATGTCTTTGTAGATAATAAAAAAATTAGGAATTATTGTATCCTGCGAGTGGAATTGACGCGTAATATACTTTTTCAGGCTTAATTTTTAGGATTACACGTTCCTCATGAACATTCACTATAGGATATTCATCTAGGTTCAGGTATTTTTTTGCAAGCTTGTTAAAGTGCTCCTGCGCGCCAATTACTACCTTCTCGACTACAATGCCCAGTATAGAAGCTGTTTCATAAGGGTTTTTGGAATTAATGATGGAGACTGCAACCCTATTGTCTTTGCGAGTGTTTCGTTCTTTAAGGCGGCCGATTGCGCTATTGACTAGGATGTTGTGTTTTTGATCATAGTCTATCCAAACGTGGGTTACATGAGGTGCACCATCATACATGCTAGTTGCTATAGATGCAAAATTCCTACCAGCCAAGAGGTCAATTACCCTTTTATCAAGCATGCGAAATATTTTTTATTAATTATTTATAATCCTATAATAATTACCAAATTTGTCATATATAACTCATTGAGATGTACCGTTCAATGATAATTATTTTAGAAACATTTTGCATAAACCTTTTAAGTTCAAAATGTGAAATAAAGTTAATTGGGAATTCTCATAACTCTAATATTAGTAGTGATAATTGCTCTGGTAGTTTTGGGTATAGGTTGGACAAACTTCTTCTCAGCAATAATGAAAGGCGCTGATAAGGTCAAAGAAATACCAGTTGTTAGAAATATTACAGATACAGCTCAGGTTGAAATAAATAAGATACTAAATAATGTATCAAGTAACGTTGTTAATAACATAGGGAATTAGTCTCAGTATAATGAATACTAAATGAATAATTTTTTGATTTAGTTACGGTTAAATTTCAGCTCGTCCATTGATACTTTTAATTTTCTAAAATTTTGTATACAAAAAGATAGGGCAGACTATATATCACAAAAAAAAGTTAATGGCTATGGCCACAACCACAACCGCCATGTCCGCTAGACTCGATGTTATTGCCTTGCTCGGCACAAGTAGGACATTTTGATTGTTGAGTCTCCGACATAAACATAGTTCCACACGTAGAACATTTTAATTTTAGAATACCTTCCATGTAAAAAAAAAGGTGCCCACAACTAATTAAAACTTATCGAAAATATTTGTGAAAATAGTCAAGACTTTACGTAAAAGGAAAAAATGTTTGAGATTTCTAAAAAAAATAAGAGCTAATCCTGACTTTGCTTCGGGTATTGTAAGTGGGTATACCTACGCCTGAACCCGAATGGCTTAAAGGGTTTCCCGTTGCCGTGATAGAATTTGGAGAAGAATTCTACGTATAACAACCTCGCCCCCTGAATACCTGGCTCAAAAACACCTAATATAATATTAAATAGGTGCCCAACTATCAGGATTATGAACCCTATGAGTGCGAAAATAATCCCATTGTCAAGTACCCTTAGGAATACGTGATCGATTACGTCCGCCAAAATAATGGAAGCCATCATTATGCCGACGAGCCTTGTGAATGAAAGAATATGACTGATAATTGATGGCAATTCCATCATTGCTCTAGTTCCTTCTCCATAAAACATTAGGCCTATACCTCCGAAAATCAGTGCAAAGTAGATTGCCCCTGTTATACTGGCCATCGGATTAATGTTTTCTTTGTCAATCAGTCCTAGACCTATGAAGACAACACCCCAACCAAAAAGTAACCATCCGATTTTTCCTATGGAGTGTCGCTTGTTTCCGTGACGATAGTCATTGATTATACCAAGGATAAAACCAAAGGTTACCATACCCAATCCAATGTACCCGCTAATCAGCAATAGCTTTCGTAGACCCCATGTTGATAACGGATCAAATATCGTACCATCCTCAGGTAAATGGAGATTTCCAATGCTATTTAAGAAACCAAAAAGATATTCGTTGAAATGGAATCCAAAGTACAGATTAAAACAAAAACCTAATACAATTGCTACGATGCATCCTGGTGTAATGGCCTTTGCAATCTTCACCATCTGGACTGGTTGTAAAATAGTCTTGCCAAAATTTCTAAGAGGCTTGGGCATGATAGTAAAGTTCCTGTGCCCACCCTCTATTCTCCATATAACCCATCTTGATACAAGTAAAATAACTATCGCATAACCAACGTCAGCGAACATCATCCCATAAAATACAGGAAACACTAGTGCAAAAACCAAAGTAGGGTCAAATTCATTGCCTGATGGTAGCGAATAGAATCTAATGAAAGATTCATACACTCTTAGTTTCTTCGGGTTCTTCTGCAATGTAGGCGGAACTTCATTCGTATCGAGAACAAACAGCAGTGTTCCTTCACTATGGCTTTGAATTGCAGATTTTGTCTCTTCAATCATTGATTTTGGAATCCACCCTTCTAACGTAAATGTATCACGAGTTACACCGAGGTTATCTATTACCTCTAACCTCTTGTTCTCAATATCTAGCTGCTCTTCTAGGCCTTTTAGCAAAGAATAATTCTTATTTGATATCTCCAATAAATCGTTATCAATTTCACTCAAACTCTTTCGTAGTTGTGAAAGCGAATTTGTCAATTCCTCTATAACTTTGTCAGGTTTGCCCTTTAGGTTTGGCACAGCTTCCATGTGAACCCCATAAAGGTTTATGATTGAAGCCAAGGCATTAGAAGGATAATGGGGTAAAACTACCAACACAAATTGCGTTACTTTTTCACCTTCTTTAGAATATAAAATAATATCCTGGTTATTGGATTCAAGTTTTTTCTTAAATTCTGGATATTTTTCACTTGATACACGTCCAAAGAAGGATCGAGCAGATTTCAAATGGAGAACATTGAGATCTTCAGGGAAGAATGAAAACTCGGTAATTAATTTCATATTATTTTCAGTATTCCTTATTTCAGTAAGGATGCTTTCTTTTTGTCTCTCCAGAGTTGAGACTCGACTATCAATATCTAATTTTCTCAATACATCATTTAATTCATTTATAGAGCTGAATCGTACTTTTTCGGTTAACTTGGTAGCTGGTATTACGCTCAAAATGCCCCGGATCCTTATCAATTGGTCAGCGATATGTCTATGAGATTCACTTTCTTTTTCCATACTTAGATAAGAAGATATTTCCTTTGAGATTGGTTCTATTTGTACCACACTCATTTCTTGTAAAACAGATACAATCTGTTGACGGTATTTTTTTAAGCCAAGAACAGCGATCTTGGACATGGATTCTGGTCTCAATAAAGTCAAGAACCTATCCCCTATTTAGTGTCAGAAAAAATGATTTCAAATATTTCCTTTATCATCGAAGGCTCAAATTTGAATGATATAGTTTTAGACCTATTTTCGGCATCGCTTATAATTTTTTTGGCTTCTGTTTCGGCTTTTTCGCGCGCGCTTTGAATGCTTGATTCTAATAGTTTTCGTCCATCATTTTCAGCAGTCTTTATAGAATCGGTCAATCCTTCTTCTAATGATTTTATCTCCGAATTCACTTGTAATTTACGTTCATCTATTTCCTTTTGTACTCTTTCTTCTATCTCTTTAATTTGTACTAAAGATTTGATATACTGTTCTTGATCTGATGATTGATTCATAACTATCTAACACCCAACAAATAATTGATTATAAGAACCAACAGAATCACTGTAGCAATAATGTTTCCAATTTTAATCGTACGGGTTATCTTGTGAAATTTTCTTTGATTTTCGTTTGAAAATCCATCTCCATAATTCTTGTTATTCATGCCGTTATACATTAATCTCAGGCTCAACCTCCCTTAATTCTTGCATCTCTCTTTCACCCATCTTTCTTTTTACTGTTTTTAACATTATAAAAGTGTCACGCTCAATCTCATCTAAACGAAAAGTAATGAATTTTA
>DATELO010000048.1:0-10919 GCA_035276505.1 Candidatus Nitrosocosmicus sp. | reverse complement strand
TACTTAATCGTTTGATTACATATCTTTGAATATGCTAAAATCCTACTTTATGAAATTTTATACAGAAATCAATTTTTTGGCCAATTAAGTGAGGCATAGTAGCTAGGAACTTTTGATCCATTCGCGTTCCTCAAGATACTCGATCATTTTTTTTAATTGATCGATTTTATCTTGACCTCCTATCTTGTTTGTACATGTCTCGTATAGTTTTCCTAGAAGTCTATCTTCCTCTTCTGAGATTACATTGCGTGCTTCAATTTTGTCAAAAAAAAGATCCTCTTTACCAGTGTGGTCACCAATAAAAATGGCATATGTCCTCATGAACCTCGCGACCGGCTCGGTCAATTTCTTATTATCTTTATTGCTAAAGCTTGTTGTATCTATAGATTTTTTCCAATTAGAAACAGATGCCTTTAACATTATTGCAATTCTTCTACCGAATTCATGTTCAATGAGAAATTTTCTGACATCCTCTTCAAATATCTTCTTTTCCCTAGTCTCAGGAAAGTAAGCCATTTCTTCTTTCCCGTGATGAAAGAAATCCACAAATTCTTCAATTAGTACTGAAATGATTTCTATATCCTCGATCGGAACATATTTCTCATCATATAACAAAACAGAACACCTAAACGCAATATCTTTGATTCTCCTTAAATTTACATGATCATTCTTCAGATCTTGAGTGGAATTCAATTCTTCAGATCTTTATAATTTCTCTAGCTAAATAAATTGTAATTTGAATAAATCGCTTGGATCTTCCATAGAAATGGGACATTGAACTTGATTAGAATTTTTGCAATATCATTGAATCCCGTCGCATCTGTATATCTTTTGGCACTTATTTCGCCAATATTTGTATTGATAGAATTTTACCAAGGTTAGCATAGATGGAAGGACGTGTGCACAAGCCACCAAGTCAATGTAGTCCTATGCAGTTTAACAATAATTATCTTGTTGTAAAAAGGTAGGGGGTTCATATTCGCTTACGAATAGCCTGATGTTTTAATAGCCTCACCATTTATTACTTTTGAATCCTCTGAACACAAATAAATTATCAGTCGGGCTAGATCTTGCGGATTTATCCAACTAGAAAAATCAGCTGAGGGCATGGCGAGTCGATTGGCGTCAGTATCAATTATGGTTGGTAAGATACAATTGATGTTTATTTTAAATCCTTTTGCTTCCTCCTTGATCGAATCAACTAATCTAATCAACCCTGCCTTGGATGTGGCATATGCAGAATCCTTGCCATTTGCCTTATCACCAGATGCAGAGGACACATGAACTATTTTTCCGAAATGATTTTTTTTCATTGATTTGAGAACGTGTTTACTAATTAAGAATGCAGATTTTAGATTCATATCCATCATTTTATCCCATTCTTGTAATGTTATTTCGTCTACTGATTTTCCACCAAAATAACCTCCTACAAGATTTACCAAAACGTGAATTTGGTCAAGCATATCGATAATTTTCTTTACAAGACCCTGAACGTCGTCCTCATTTAATAAATCCGCTTGAACAAATTCTATTCTAGTTCTACTGTTACCTATGTCATGAACATCAGTTTGGGTCTTGAGCGTCTTTTCCGTTTCAACTCTCTCTCTTTCAGACCTATATGTAACTATAATTGCTTTAGGCGAATACTTTGCAAAGAGTTCGGTTACCTTTGAGCCTAATGCACCTGTTCCCCCTGTAATCAAAATAGTTTGATCTTTGAAATCATATTCCATAGTTTTGATTAAACAAGGTATTCGATTTATCTTTCTATCCGCGGTCTGAATTTCATAGTTTTACACGTCCAGATCCATTCAGTGAAAATAGATCAATATTGGATCCTTAATGTATTCATAAGGTAAAAATACTCGAAACTTGATTCTATGGAAAATTCTTTAAGTTAGGAATTCGCAATACAGTAAACTGTGTTTACTCTCAACGGGGGGAAACAGCAAGGGAAGTTGGAATTCATAGTTGAGTTAGGATCAGGAAATGGACAAACTCTAGTCGACATTGCTACGAGAAATATAGAACAGGATCTTTACTTTATAGGAATCGAATCAAATTCCTCTCTATATCAACAATCCTGTTCTTTACTCACACAAAATGATGATAATATCACATTTGTAAATGATGATTTCGAATATGTGATTAGTACATTTGATTATGAATCTATAAGCATGTTTATTTCAATCCTTCCTCATCCAAATTATATAGGAAAAGAGCGGGAGGTCAGGTGGAAGAAGTTTTATGAGATTATGCTCAGCAAATTAAAGGGATATGGTCAATTCTTGCTAATAACTGAATACACAAATGAATTACTCTCTGAGGTAACTGTCGAGGAGTATGAGGAATGGAGAAAATGGCTTATTTCAACTTTTGAGGCCATCGGATTCAGTATAAATGTGGTAGCAGACCATCCCCCTCCTTCGTTCTTATCATATTATCTGTCTCAGTTTAGTAGTGATACTGATAGAATCAAAATCTTAACTCTATTAATGGGAAAACATTCCTAGTGATTATTTTAGTTAATCTGTTATTCTCAATCCAGTTTCGTATTGTCATTACCATGTTATTGCTCACTAATCATAATTTCTATTGATTTTTGTCAGTCTTCCAAAATGTGCCTGTCGTCAAAATTATAATTGCTAGTATAAAGATGATCAATCCGTTTAGGGTCCAATTTTCATTAGCATACATGAATGATGATGTAGGTCCTATCATAGACAAACTCTGCATTTGAAATAAAATACCAAGAATCAGGAGTACCAAGCCAATAACGACCAATAAGGATTGAAATCTCTTAGTATGAAGTGAATTTTTCCAAGATATCAATAGTTAGTATGATATCTAGAACTAATTTAACAATTTAGCTGAAACTCAATTAAACGTAACAAATGGTTTGGTCCTCCTGGTAAATACTCTCTCAAGAACATTTATCGTCCAAGTATATAATTTTATTTATGTTAGTGTTCCAAAAATGATTTGCAGAATCATCTTATAGTTTCATGTTAACAAACCCAGATATTCAATTATCCTATACTAAATTGTAACTCAGATATTGTCTGCTAGATGCGACGAAAGGAATTTGCACGAAAGATCTAAAGGATTGATGCTCTGTCAAACAATATTTGTTATTCATTCCCCTTTTTTGTTTACTAAAACGTATTTGGAAACTTACGCAAACTCAACATTCTTACATATAGAGTCAGAAATCAAGCAAAATCCATAACAGTATTAAATATTTTTAAAAATTCCTCCACATTAGCCTATTACTAAACCCATTGACAATAAATACGCCATTATTTATATTCTATGGCTTAACCCAAACCAAAATCCTATATTTTGATGTGAGAATAATATCAATTAATAGTATGCGTGTTCACAATTCAAATTCCAAGTGTACAATGAGGAGTTTCGATCGGTAGGTTGATAAATCTGAAAGCTGTATTTATATATATTTTATAAATATCGTCTAAATTATTTAAAATCCCTATTTTTGAGAGGTAATAAACATGATAGCGATAATACTTCCGAAAACAAATAGTATAGAATTGTTAGTTATGATGGGTATTATAGTAATTGTACCCATGGCACTAGTAACGATCGATTTGGTGGTAGCGCAAGATACCAAACTAGAGATGTATGTTATACAGTAGGTAATTAATACAACTGTTCATCTGATGGAATTTTAAAATAACCACTCTCCTTGGTAACGCAACTATTACAGTTGATAACTCTAACTCCATTCATTAGATGGATAGGAATACAAAATTATCTTTTTTTATAGTATTTTGGCCAATTGACTCAGTTATCTAGTAAAAATTCGCTATTAAATTCCCATCAGCGATCAAACCAAAATCGATAATCCAACATCCTTGTTAAGATAATTTTTCTTAATAAAAAATATTTCGTAAAAATGAAGAAGTCAACGCTTTTTTGTTTGAAGACTATTAAAGAAGTAAAATTATTTCTAGAAATGAGTATAGATATGGTTAGGAAATTAGGGACAGAACTACTCTTTTTATTCGTTTGACTTAAATATTTGGTTTAATTCCACTATACAATGACCAATAGTAACAAGGAGCGAGTTTATAGAACCCTATTACAGTGGTTAAAGGATTATGATTATACGATAAAGGAAGATGAAACTAAAAAAAATACTCTTGAGTACTATGCAAAGGTCTTTCCGCCCAATGAGGACATAAAATTCTTTGAAATTGTATCTGACAAAGATTTTAAAGATGGTTTCCTGCTTAGGATGAGCGTTGCTTTTACCCCTAAGGACCGAAGTGATTTTGAACATTTGAAGGAAGAAGCTCAAAACAACTTATTTATCCGAATGCACAAGATTCTTTCCCCAATTCGATTGCTTTGCAAAATAGAAAATTCGGTAATAAGTGTTGAAAAATTTCTATTCATTGACGTGGACTCAATAATGTGTAAACAGTATTTCTGGGATAGTGTTATTGAAATGTCTAATGCTATGTATCTAATTGAATTAACCTTTTATGAATTTATTGACGACTTATTTCCGAAGAGAGATAGGTAATAACGCTACTTATTTGAAAATCAATATTTGCAAAATAGTGAGCATGTCGTTTTGGTCACTTTACATACACCTTTTAATTCCACATACAATGAAATGAACAAATGAATTTGGGAAAGCAACTTACTATTTTATTACAAGGTAATATGCTCAACAGCCTAAATTTGTTAAATGACTTGGATTAACTTTTTTTGCAATTCATTTTTACGGTATTGTTTTGAATTCCTAATGATGTTGAGAAAAAATTATTGATCCTTAATAATCTTTCAACCCCTCTTTGCAGAATCATCTTATAGTTTCATGTTAACAAACCCAGATATTCAATTATCCTATACTAAATTGTAACTCAGATATTGTCTGCTAGATGCGACGAAAGGAATTTGCACGAAAGATCCAAAGGATTGATGCTCTGTCAAACAATATTTGTTATTCATTCCCCTTTTTATTGTCTATTTATAATCAGAAAGATAAGTGAACGTTATAAATCATTTCGATATATCTTTTGACAAATCTTTAATTTTCTAGATGGCTAGTCCAGTTAAATCTGGACTGCAGGCATCACTAAGCAATGAGTTATACCATATAATGAATTCTCAAGTGATTACCAAGTTGAATCTGATCTTCAAATTCCATTCCACAATGGCGACAATGTAATTCTCCATCCAATTCACCTTCAGATCTCTTTAAAATCACTAATTCAGTGGAGGAATGAGGACTTAATGTTACTATATAGTTATTTATAGCTAGTTTAATCAAAATATCCTTTACCTTTTGTTTGATAAAATCGATTTCTTCACCTTTCTCTTCCAATTCGATACCTTTTATAGCCGAATTAATATTTTCTGGCAGAGCTTTATTTTCACCCATCGAAGTAGACTCGAAGTAAAGAATCTTGAAATATTTAGTTCGATTGTTATCATTTGGAAAAAATTCTGATTCCAACTCCTTCATGATTTTATCTATGAAACCTCTATCAACATTTTCTAGGTTCAGAAAAATGGTCAATAGACCAATATCTATTTTGCCACCTTTTAACCATATTGTCGCGAATTATCTGATTTACTATTTTTCGATTTCTTGTCATTTTCAACACGAGGTTTTGAAGGATCATTTTTCTTATTCTTTTTCTTGGTTACCATAAGTGCTACTCCAAACAAAATCACAATCATCGCTATTATTGTCATAGTTGTCAAATTTTCTTTCAGAACTGCCCAACCTAATAAAACCGCTATAACTGGGCTAACATACGCAAAAGTATTAGCTAATGATGCAGAAGTTACTCTTAGCAAGTAATAAAAGTCTGTGAATCCAACAATCGTGATTATGATGATTAAATATATTTGAGCTATTAATGATTGAAGGGAAATTTGCATCAAATCCAACGATTTGTACTCTGAAAATAAGAAACTGACTGCGGTAAGCATCAAACCTCCAGTAATCATTATCATACCAGAAGATGCTAAGATACTTACTGGAAGCTGTGCCTTGGTAGAATAAATCGAACCTATTGCCCACGATATGGAACTGATTATCAACGCCAATGCTCCTATCGGGTCCATTTCACCGTTACCAATTGAGGGAGCGACAAGAAGCATTAGGCCACCAAATCCACATCCCAAACCAATCAAAGTCATCTGAGACAAGTTCTGTCCCAAATTTCCTTTTTTGAGCCACCTATACATTGCATAACCCAAAATTGCCACCCAAAGTGGAATGGTTGAGTTTAGTAACCCGGTCATTCCTGAGGAGAGGAACTGTGCTCCCCAAGTTAGTAACCCTTGACCACCTAAAAACAATGTAACCCCCAGGATTAAACTGTCCTTCCACTGACTCAACGTAATCGGCTCTCTTTGAGTCTTGACTTGAACTAATGGTGAATTTCCGTTTGTAATTGAATTGGATTTTCTTCGATAGTATTGAATATAATACAAGCTAAAGAGCACTGCTCCGGCGATACTAAAGCGTAGCCCTGCACTCAATAACGGAGGGATAGTATCAATAGCTACCTTTATGGCCAAAAAACTAGACCCATTTATGACCCATAGTGAAACGAGTATTAACCATAATTTAGTTTGATTGTTCATATTCATATCGAAATTGATACCTAAAATAGATTAGCGTCATATAATCTTGTTTACTAAATAAATAAATTTTGATTGTTAGAAGATCTCTTGTAGACCCAGCTAAGAGTCAATCTGGATCTCGTTTCTTTCGATATTACGCTAGCCAACTATTAAAATCAAAAACTATGCTTTAACAATAGGTGATTTTCTGGGATCTAAATCAAATTTACAAGAGCTCCCATCATTGTACCCGAATCTGTTTAATTTTTTTCAAGAATGTCTGATTTACAATATACTTTGTAAAAATAACCTTAGATCGAATACTTAACGTCCTTTATTCTGAAACTGCTGACAAGAGTGTTCACTATAAGTTAGAAAACAATTTCGCCCCTTATACGAGTATCGAATCTTATTATAAACTTCATAATCAGATGAGTACGGTAATTTTAGATTTAAGACAATAAAGTCAAAAAAATTTGGACGATAATTTGATAGAGCGATCTTTGGATCCTTCCACATATCAATACAAGACTTGTCACCTTCAAATATGATCCAAACAATAGGTGTGATATCATACTCATCATCGACGACCAAGATTTTTACTCTATGGGATTGTCGATCCAACCTCAATTGCTTAGTCTGGTCTATCGCTATAGTTTACTGGTATATAAAAAGCGAACATTGCTCCTTTGCCATCAGGATTATTTTCAGCCCAAATGCTCCCACTGTGCGCCTCAACAATGTTTTTTGAGATAAATAAGCCCAATCCGATACCATGAAAAGATTTGGTGTTAAACTTTGTAAATAATTTAGCAAATATTTGGTCATCAATACCACTTCCATTATCCCTTATGGTAACTTGAATAACTTTAATTGAATCACCCTTAATGAACTTGACCATGAGTTCGGAGGAAATATTAATAATTCCGCCTTCTTCGGGCAAGAACTTGATCGAGTTACTGATGAGGTTAGAAAGTACTCTGCTAATCCCATTTTTGTCAGCATATATGGAGGGATCGCCTCTTAATTCAACTTTGAAAAGTATATTCTTATTGTTAATAGTGGATTTATAATTTTCTAAATTTTCAGTAATAATTTCATTGATTCTAAATTCTTCCTTAATCAATGTCATTGCATAACCTTCGATTTTTGTGACATCCAAAATATCTTCGGCAAGTTTTTTTAATCTCTTGGCATTTCTGTCGACAATTTCTACAAGCCCCTTCTCTCTTTCTTCCATTGCCAAAAATTTCAGTATATCCATTGCACCTATGATAGGCTGGATGGGGGTCCTAAGCTCATGTGCTGCAGTATTGATAAATTCCTTTTGCATTTTGTCATTTGATTGTAGTTGCTTATACAGTTCTGCTTGTCTCCAAAAACTTTCAAATATTGAATAATACGTTAAGACTGTTGACTTGCTATTAGAATATGTGACCAAACCAATTGCCTCTTTAGTGGTAGTCTTTGAATCATCTTTTACTTCCACAGCTAGAGAATGTTTTCTATCAATTACTACTATAGAAGCTCTAGTCTGCATACTTGGTTCTATCAGCCTAATTTTTACCTTTTCTGAGAAGCCATTTTCCTCGATTTCATTAATAGTTTGAAACACAGCTGGATCTTCTGGGACTAGGATTCTTATATTGAGGTTCGAAAGCCTAAAATTCTCATTTAGTAACAACTTAGAAAGGGAATGCTTTTGGCGAATAAACGCTCTGGACGTAGAGAATATACCAACAATGTCTTCGGATGCCGAAGTCAGAAGATTGTTTAATACTTTCTCAAATGTTTCCGGGTTTTGGATGATTTCTATTCCCTCATTGTCTATTCCAAGCTCAATATCCTTAATTCTGCTTTGAGCATCTATCCCATTTTGCCAAAGTTCGTCAAAAATGGACTTGAAATGCTCCAAATAAGCCTTTTCGTTAGTTGTTAACAAGTTTTGGATTACCTGACCGTCTTCTGTTTTTTGAATAGTAGCGATCATTTCCTTCTCAGATGCCGCAAAGCTGATTGGGGGTAAATTTTTTACATGTCTTATTTCGATCCCTAAGGCCAAAAATCTATTTACCATTTGAATATCGTTACCATTCATAATTGATGTGGCAATCCTTATTCCGCCATGGGATAATGCGTTTTGAAACCTGCTGATTCTCTTGTATACTTCAAAATAGTTGTTATATGCTAATTCTAATCCCGAAACCTTTGTACACAAAACAAATTCTCTTGAATCCATCAATATATTTCGACTCTTTACAACAATGTCCTCGACATTTTGAATTATCTTGATATCCTTAAGTACAGAACTCAGATATTGCTTCGCATCCTGGTCTGAAAATGAAGGTTGTATTCCAGTATTTTGACGCATTACTTCTTTTTCCTTCTCTACCACTTCCGTCACCTTTTTCTCAATTTCTTGAATCATTTGGGCCGAACCAATACCTACCAATAATTTAGATTTCTCAATAGCTGAATCTCGTATTGATTGTCTAAGTTTAAGATCCTGAGAAACAGTAATCGCCGATGAATATAATCCAAGCGTAAATAAATATGTGGACAATAGTACTAGAGAATGACCCGCCACACCAAAAGAGGGTTCAATTGCTGACGTTGATAATGATATTCCGACTATCGTATCCCCTAACCCCGCCAATATGAGATAGTCTCTCATCCTTGAGGCTATCATTTTCTTTGCAACAATAAAGAATGCTAACCCAAATAATATGTTACCTGCAATGGTGCCAATCCTAAACAATATCCTGAAGAAATACCTATATGCTTCATCTATACCTGCAAGGCTTTCGCCAGATAAGAACCCTGGCATCTTACCTATGAGATAAAGTATCAACGGAAGAGATAGTATAATCCATAAGGAGATCGGCATGCTACTAATCTTACTATATATGTTCCTTAGTAACATAGTTGAAGCAATCCATCTAAATACAAATCCTATAGGTAAAATTATGGAGTTTAGATAATTATAAAGCTCTAAGATGTGATTTGGAATTATGAAATACGCAACTTCATTCTGCAGTGGATCGACAAAGACAATTTGGCCATCATATTTTTGAGAGTCTTTATACTGAAAGGAAGATTGTGTTATAAGTGGGGACCGAGGGTCATTCTCATATATTATTTGAACCATTAACAGCTTTGTACTTGCATCTTCTATAATGGAACATGCTAAAGTTAATGCTGCCAAAGCATAGAAGAAGACTATAGGGTTTTTATATTTGCTAGCTTTATACCATGAAAAGAATTTGTATGTAATGATGAGCATAATAGCTGTTGCTAGAACGGAGCTTACTGCAAAGACAAACCTAGATAATACATATCCCGGATTCCCAAAAAGTAACATTATCATCAATATTAATAGAAGCATTCCTTGAACTACAACAACCGACCAATGCATAGCATAGCTAATACGGGATTTTTTTCTTAAATCATTGCTCACGTTGTGGGCAAACCTAAGGAGAATAAAGGAACCTAATGCGTATCCAATTATAATCGTACAAATGAACATGATGTTTCCAGAACCTGAGTCATAATTGAGAAGCTGGCGGGTCATCAGCAAATCGATAATTACAATAATTATGATCGATATTCCAGTTGCAAAAGGTACCATATTATCTTTGTTATTATTAATCAGACTGCTTATTAGATTATTTCCATTAATACCCAATATCAATCCTAATCTTATGTTGCTATTAGACTTTGTTATTAATTTTCTCCAATATACAAAAATTATTTAAAATTTGTGATAATTTTTAAATATGTTGTCGTTTTTTCAATATTTTACCATATAAACACAATTTGGTTTCAGAAGAGTAGTTATTAAAATGTGAATCAAATTTTCTTGAGTTAAATATTGGCTCAAAATTGTTAGGACATTATGCTCAAAATGCGAATTAATATATCAATTAATATTAGAATTCTATTTATTTACAAAACAAAATAAG
Organism: Candidatus Nitrosocosmicus sp.; assembly: GCA_035276505.1. Taxonomy (GTDB): domain Archaea; phylum Thermoproteota; class Nitrososphaeria; order Nitrososphaerales; family Nitrososphaeraceae; genus Nitrosocosmicus. The sequence goes on along the minus strand of DATELO010000048.1, from coordinate 348 downwards.
ATAGCCCCGGATAAATGTTTCGTTGATGCAAGATATATCCACCCTTTTAGAATTGACGTATCGTGAAAACCTGACGCACGTTAGCTCTACAATGAAATAAACATAGAAGCAAATTAGCCTAACCCTTTGAAAACGCTAATCTAGGTCAAAGATACTGCAAAACAAATGTATAGTATCGCTATGTTAAAATAAACATATTAGATAAAATGGTTTTTGTGGTCCAGATAACAGAAATACCTGAGGGTTATCATTCAGTCAACCCATATATAGTAATCGATAATGCTAAAAAATTCATTTTGTTCCTTCAATCAGTATTTGGTGCAACCAAAATTAAGGAAGTAAGTAGCG
>DATELO010000047.1:0-13945 GCA_035276505.1 Candidatus Nitrosocosmicus sp. | reverse complement strand
TATTGTTGTTGAGGTTTAAGGTCGACACTACCAAATAGAACTGAAAATGCCTTACACCATATTAATGCATTATCATATTTTTCCAAGTCAGTTCCAGTCGGGATATTGTAATTTTGATTTCCATTATTAGCTTTTAGTTTTCCAAGGTTGATGAAATCATATGCACTCTTATCTGTTGACAAATAGACATACAGATCTGGTCCGTTTGTCACCTTTAGGTTTTCTAATCTAAGAATATTGATATCATCACGTTGAAGTGGTATCACTTTCGCAATACCTTCAGCGTTGTGAATTCCGTCATTAACGCCAATAAATGATCCGGAAATGATAGAATTGTTGAGTCCAGCAGCAGATGTCGTCGTTATAGACGATGAAGGACTAACAGTGTAATTCATATCTTCATCAATGAAATTAGTAATGTTATTACCATTGTTTAAATTGGCATATTGAATCATCAATTCATTTTTCTGAGATGAACTCATGTTTTCTGCAGCTTTGGCCCTTTCGTCTTCAGTCATTGTGTTAAAATCCTCAAAAGAGACTGATGCAACAGAATTTGGGGGAAATGGCTCGTTTACTTCTGTTGATATGAACAACGGTGAAGCCAGATACACCGTTACCACACCAACTACAATAACTACGGCTAAAAGAGTGGTTCTTTTATAAAGATTCTTGTGCACTATATCTTTCATAAGAAGTAGATTAAAATTGAGGATAATAAGCGATTTTCCACATTATGTCCAAATCTGGTCCAAATGCATTGACCTTTTCTTCCCAGTTAGACACTATATTTTGCTATGAACATTTACAAGATTTCAATAGAGAATTAAAAAACTAATGATAATGGTAAGGTAGGTAGTAGACATATATCAGTTCCGAAAATGAATAGGTGGTAGTGTTTTAGCCAAAGGTAAATGTGTAGAGTTTGAATCCACTACCTTCTATATCAATTACTACAGATCTTGGCTGATAGTCATCATACAGACCAATATTGTATAGTCGTTGCTTATCTGCTATTACGGAGCCCTTCTTGTCCAAGTCAAGAGCATGATTAATATTGTCTAGATTTTGACCTCCTATGGGAGTGCTAATTTTGTCGTTTTCTTGGTCACCGCTGCTCCTGCTGCTGCTGCTTATACCGCGAATGTTTTTGGCGGTTTCTGATTCTTGGATTGTAGCGTTCTGTCCGTTCCCTGAAGCAACGATGTTAATCGACTTGGCGTAATATGTAAGAATTATTTTACCACTGTCACTGACTAGCTCCACATTATCATTGTTATTTTTCCAAACTCCATCCAGATATACCAGGTTCGGTGTAAGTGATGTATTAGTATTTCTACCGTTTATGTCTAGCTTGTAATTTACGTTCGTGTTTGGTTGGAATCCTTCGCTATTTCCCAACGGAGATCTTGCATTTTGGTACCCAAGATATATTTCTGGGGAAATATTTTGGCTCGAGTCTACATATTGAAGACTCTGCAAAGTTTGTGAGGCGGAAGATGTATTTGCCGCCCTTCCTTTATCAAGATCAAATGAAATCTCGGTTCTATTATCCAAAGCTGCTTTTTCTGCAATAAGAGTCTGTATTGTCTTTTCGGTTTCATTATATCCCCCTTCCCCTATATGGTCGTCTCGAATGTATCCTTGAGAATCTATCAAGTAGTGCCTTGGCCAATAGTTATTATTGTAAGCATTCCAGGTTTTGTGATCACTGTCAAGAGCCACAGGATACTTGATTCCAAATTGCTTTACCGCATCTTGAACGTTAGTAGGATTTTTTTCAAAATCAAATTCTGGTGAGTGAACACCTAAAATTACTAATCCGTCGTCTGCGTACCGATCATACCATTCGTTAAGATAAGGAATTGTTCTGATGCAGTTTATACAAGTATATGTCCAAAAGTCAAAAAGGACTACCTTTCCTTTGAGATCTGCAAGTTTTATAGGGTTGCCATTTTCAGTATTAATATAAGAAGTGATTCCTTGTAATTCGGGGGCTTGTGGATAAACACTTTTGTCTATATTCGTAAAGGCTGTCTTGTTTAACTTTATTGTTATAAAGTTTCCGTTATTCGATGACGATTGAACAACTGAATCTTCTAGCTGCTTTTGTTGTAAATAACTCTCAGATGGGTTACTGTAAAAATTAAAATAGATACCAAACCCAACTATTAGAGACATGACAGCAACAGCTGTCATTATCGCACTTATGTTATCCTTGTTTAAGTATCGATAATTTTTTTTACTTTGATTCAAGGTTTACATCGGCCTCCTCCTTTTTCTGCTGATGACCTTCATCCCTGGTTTCCAACTAATTGTCCTAAAAAAGGAACGTTGACAAGTAATGATAATTGATTAAAGAAAATGAGTATCCCTACAACTATCAAAATGCTTCCCATTACAACATTAAAATATTTTAGGTGTTTTGTAATCTTCTTAATAATTCCCGTTGCGTGAGAAAAAAATGCTCCAGTTATTAGAAAAGGAATCCCTAATCCTAGTGAGTATGCAAGTAACAGATTATATGCAGTACCTGGATTGGCAGCTGCCAAGGTGAAAGTGCTTCCTAGTATGGGTCCAACACAGGGTGTCCAGCCCGCCGCAAAAGCAAGTCCAAATACAAATGAAGTGATGTAGCTAGTTTTAAACTTGGGAATTTTGGTAACTTTTTTTTCAATATTTAGGCGAGTTATTTTAAGAGAAAGAATAAGATTTACTCCAAATGCTGCTATAATGATACCTCCCACATACGATAGATATTGTTGAAAATCAGTTCCAATAGATGTGGCCAAAACGCTGTTTAGTATTACACCTAAAACTGAAAATACTAGAGAAAAGCCTAATACAAAATAAATAGTGTTAATGAAAATATTTACTCGAGCTTTTTTTGAAATAAAAACTATTTGATTATTACTACCACCATTTGCATTTTTATTTACTTGATTGTTACCCTGAACTTTGTAACTATCGCCATCATTATTTGTTGCCTCACTTATTGATGCACTAGAAAGATAGGACAAAAAGCCAGGTATAATAGGTAAAATACAGGGTGATAAAAAGGAACCAAGACCTGCAAGCGCTGAAATCATAATGCTAGTTTCTATAGCCAACCTATAATGTCACCATCTCTTCTTTTTTTAGACTACGCGTTGTTACGATAGTATTAATTACAAATGTCAGAACAATACAAGCTATAAAATTTTTACCCATAGAAACGTTAGTCATAAAAATGCATTAATAGTTATTTCCAGATCTATTCCAGATCTATTCCAAATTTAAAATTCGATAACAAGATTTTTGATAGGTCTAGATATAAACGAGTGTTATCATTTCCGGCTAAAGAAAAGATAGCGTATGACAAAATAACTGGTTGCTGCAGCTGTTGTATTTGTTGTTACAACAACTAAGCAATTTACCTGTTATTCTAGAGTAATCTTGAGGAATATAATAAAACCTGCCATCTCAGCAATGGAGATAGCCAATAGATAAGGTACAAGTTGGTCTGAAAACAACATAGACATGGTAATGTAGGAATAAACAGAAATGATGCTGTTTATCATTAGTAAGCCACAAAAAAAGATCAAACCTAAAGTAAAATTGGCCCTGCTGTTTCGATATATTTTAGCAAATGTAAAAACCAAAGCACTCAGTAGTCCTAAATTAATCATGTTGATTACTGCGTTGATTGTCCCCATCCAAATATCCATTTAACTAAATCGTATGTAACTGCAGGACATGTATTTATTTACTTATTTCCATATCTGTTCCATATCGACAATCCAAAGCTAGATTTTATTTCTTTTTTGATTTTTGTATTTTGTCTATTACTTCTCTAAATGCTTCCATGTTTGCCTCTAAATAATTTGAAATAAAATACAAAATACCATATTTTTCACCCTCCTTCGTGACTAAATTATTTTTTTCCAGCACATGTATGTGATGCTGTATAGCTTTATAGTCAATTTTGATTATGTCAGATAGCTGGTTGATATTATATGGTTGTTCGATTAGCAATTTTATTATATATATTCTGTTGATACCTCCCCTTGACCCAGCAAATAAGAACCAAAACAGTTTCTTTGCGTTAGGGTCAGCCATTATAGTCCATCTGATCTTGTGCATCCAATTAATAGATAATCTAGATAATAAGTTTGACATTCCTACCAATATAGTTGTCTAAATAAGCTCAGAATCCCCATTCTCAGTCAGCCATGAGATTGTTGCCAGAGGTTATAGGATCTTAACATAAATGACAATATTATTTATTGAATATACAACAAATTATACCTGATTTTATTAGCCCTGCCAAGCAGGATACAATACTTTAACTTTTGTATCTCTATCTCTGTTTATCTAATTTGGAGATACATCGCGATTTGTGAAATCTAAGCCATTTCAATTAGTCTTATTAAAAAAGTAGATGACTTCTTAAACTCGACGGAAAATATGCAATCCTGACTTGATCAATTATAATCAGTTTTTCTAAAAAACCGGATTATTATTTTCTGAAATCCCAAAGTATATCTTTTTCCAGACATTCGACACCATAGATTTTTTAATGACAATATGTTATTGTATGATAAATTTAATCATGTTATATAAACCCAATTATCTGAAAAAATTAAATATCCCAATTAATAGTATTAAAAGTACATATATACAATGAATAATAAATTGGTTTTTTCAGGATCTTCGATTATGATGCTTCTTCTATTGGTTACATTTGTAGCATTGATATCAGGTGTATATGCTCAAGGCGATCTGAATATAAGCGAGTCACAAATAGTAGATCTTAAAGAAGGGCTAGTTAACGTATCTAATACAAATACAAAGGAAATTATTTCCTCCATTATAACTCCTTGGAACACAGGAAATAGATGATGAAAGTTATGGTGACATTCGTGAATTTTCAAACATCCACTACAACTCAAACTACCAATTTAATCACCTACCAATTTCGATATGAATTTTCTTATTGTGGTAACATCATAAGAAAATAAATCCAACATTATTACTCAAAACGCCTCATCTATGACAAGATTGAGAGAACATTTTAGACAACTATTTCAGTAAAATAAAAATTGTATTTTTATTCCGTCAGGATCATGAATGTAGAATGTACTGTCATAAGCTAGTTGGTCAACATCAACTATATTGTCATCAATAACTACTCCATGATTAGCTAAATTATTTCTTAACTCTGTAGTTTCTTTCTCATCATTTTTTGGTAATTCTATAGCATAATGATCAAGACCAGGTCCATATTGTTCACTGCTGTCGGCAGACAAAATATCTGTTCCAAGCCAAGTGTTTGTCCCTATATGGTGGTGATATCTGTCGGCAGCAAAGAAATTGGCCCCAGGATAAGAGGCAGTATGAAAAAGACCAATCACACCACTGTAGAAATTTCGTGCTCTATTGAGGTCGGATACATGTAAATGAACATGCCCTATTTTCGTACCAGCCGGCATACCACTCCAAGTTTTGACTTTGTGACTTGTTAATAAATCAGCTACATCTAAAGGCTCAGTTACCATGTGGATCTCGTTGTTATTCCAAACCCACTCTGATGGAGATCTATCTCTGTAAATTTCAATTCCAATATGATCGGGATCATGAATATAAATCGATTCAGACACCCCATGATCTGCCATGCCCTCATAATATTGCTTATCAAGTTTATCATTTATATTTCGTAGAAAAGCTGCCAGATATTCTCTTTCGGGTAATAATATTGCAAAATGGTAAAGACCCGCTTTCTTTTTTTTCGATTTATCTAAATGTTTTAGATTATAGCTATCTTTAATTTCTGTTAATACAATAAGTGATGATCTAGTATTGAGTGTCTCCATTTTCTCTTTATTAAATGGATCAGGTGCCAAATAGACAGTATTAGTTTGTAAATCTTCTTTTAGGATTCTAAATCCGAGGATGGATTTATAGAAATCAAGAGACTTTGATAAATCTGTCACATTCAGGTGGACGTGATTTATATTCATCGAGGAATTAATAACAAAGGGATCGTCATCCATAATACTTCTAATTATATTGAGAATACTTTATATTTAATCTAGTAACTCTCATTGATTGGATCCACATAAACACCTGGATAAGGGTTAAATTCTTGATTTTTCTTGTAAAAATGTGAAAAGGAAGATCCCTAAATCCGAACGGATTCTGGTTTTTCAAGGTGGAGGGTCTCTTGGAGCTTATGAGGCAGGAGCTTACAGAGGAATTTATGAACTATTAAAAAAATCAGATGATAATAATTCAAGCAATGAAAAGCCTGTGTTTGATATTATCGCTGGATCATCCATAGGAGCTATCAATTCTGCAATACTCACCAGTCATGTTGTTGAGACTGGTTCTTATGAAGGTTCAGCTGAAAAATTGATTGAATTTTGGTATTATTTATCTAAAGAATCAATGACCGAGAAAAATCCATATTTTAAAGGTTGGTGGAACTATTTACATTCAATCAATGATAATATTGCATCAGGAGAAGCTGCTAGAAGATATTATTCATCCAAAGAATTTTCGTATTTAGGCGTTCCCAACGTTTTTGTTCCTATGGTGCCGCACTATGACAAAAAGTTTTTTGATATACAAAATACGTGGTATCGTTTTGATATTGCACCGCTCAAAAGGAGTTTGGAAAAGTTTGCAAACTTTCCTATTAAAACAAAATGGGAGGAATCCCAACCTAGACTTTTGCTAGTATCGGTCGATGTAGCTACGTCTCACCAAGTTGTATTCGATAGTTATGAAAGAAATGATGGATCAAGGTATTCTGAATATGGTACGTATATTCGAAAAGGGGATCATGAGGTACAGCATGAATATGTCATCCGCTACGATGAAGGTATAACTTCTGATCATGTCATTGCAAGTGCTGCATACCCAGTTAATTTTGATTACGTTAGTTTAAGTGTTGAAAAATACGATCTTTTTGCAGATAAAAACGCAAAGGTTGTTGACCCTTCAGGTTCTCCTTTACAGACCAACAAATACAAGATACAACAAAGAAAGTTTTGGGATGGAGGTTTGATGAATAACACTCCATTGATCATTGCAATATCTAGACATAGGGAATACTGGTATCATGTGAGAGGTGTAACAAATGAAATCCCTTCTTTAGCGATAGCAATAGTAAATTTACATCCCTCGGCTCAAGATCATGTACCAACGGATCGTGATGGAGTCATTAACAGAAACAATGATATTTCTTTCTCTGACCGGTCGACAAGAGATGAAGCTTACCTTTTAGTCATTTCTGACTATCTTGAATTGATCAAAAGGCTTTTGGAATTGTTAAAAAACAAGGGGGTAGAACCAGAAATGATCAATTCAATTTTGGACCAAAAGATAAGATCTCACTCCATGCTCTCAAAGTTAAGGACTTTTCGAAATCTAATTGAAGGACCGTTCAACATAACTGATATCATCAGGATAGAAAGAAAGAATGATGAAAATACGATCTCTAGTAAGACATATGATTTTTCCAAAGGAACAATCAATCAACTATTAATAGAGGGATATAATGACTCTCTGAGCTATTTGCAAAAATATTTTGACATTCAATATCCTCAGAAATAGGCATCAAAATCGATTTCTTTTATGATAATTAGTCTTCAAGAATACGTTTGTTTACTGGTAGAATCTTGTTGCTGCCTCCAACAAGTTGTAACTATATTAATATTTCATACATTAAGTATTGGCACTGATTGATTGGTCGTGGATTTGTGACTAAAATATAAATAATACCAGATATCATATGCGGATAATTGTGACCTCCCTCAGTGGTGATAATGGAAATTCCAATCCGTATAGTGATCATAAATATACTAGGCAAATTTCTTGTACACATCAGGAGGTAATCTAATTGGACATTGTTGAAGGAGTACCTTGGTTGCGTCCTCTTCAATTAACTCTAGGTATTATAATAATTTTCTTTTCCGTATTAATTCTGTTGCATCCCTTTATCGGAGGTCTACCATTGATCATTCTAATTTCATTTGGTTTATTATTTACTGGATCTGAGAAAATAATAACCGGGGCAGTGGCAGAAAAAAAAGCTCAAGTCTCAACTATAGCTTTAGGAGTAGGAGTTATGATTGTTGCTTTGTTGGCATTTTTATTTTCTACTAGCTCAACTCTCATCATAACAATCCTGCTTGGGATTGCATTAATGATTTTTGGAGCATCACGGATTATTAGTAACATCCGAAATAGACAGCATACTGTAAATTGGTCGAATAAATTTCGTATTGGATTAGGAATCATATCTATCATGTTTGGGGTTTCTGTAATCGTCTTTTCAGGATTTGGGATTTTGATAGCTAGTATCTTAATAGGAGTCGTATTACTAGTAAATAGTATTCTAATATTTGCATATGTACTAAGAGAGAAACCCTAATGATGACAAGTTATCAAAGATAACGTAGGATATATGTCCTATTGGTAATTGCTAATTCTATTTTTTCTGTGCAAAGTAATCAAAAAATTTGATAATAGTCCTAATATTTTTAGTATTCAGTAGATCAAGTATCACCAAAAAACATGATTGCTAATTTCCTTGCACTATTTTGAAACAAGTATTAGTATTGCTGAATAATTGATTTAAAAATGTTTTTAGAAGTTGCAATGGAGTTTGAGTTAGTCTCCAAATCAAAATAAAATCTGCAATCCTATGCAGATAATCAAGTGTATTGGAATAAAGTGTCTGATGCAGAAACATATTCTATTAAAAACATGACTCTCTTTTGAATTCCAATGGTAAACCAGCAATTTTAGAGGGTTAAAAGCCAGCAAAAAAGCCTACAAAAAGAGGGGAGAGAATTATTTGGTATAATAAAAAAATCATGCTTTAAATAATCACCTTATCTTCTAGATATTACCTTAATGGTTTGTAAAGGGATTTGTATCAGATTCAAAGCTACTGGAAGGAGTATAAATGGCGGCAGATATATAGAGGGACAGAAACGATGTCAGCGTTGCGATATTTATATTACTTGGAACGTATCTGTATTTTGCCCTTGTTGTGGTACAAGATTGAGATATAAACCTAGAAACGGTAAATTAAAACTCAAATTTAATAAGGCCAAAAACGAGCGGGAACAAGCCGAAGTACTAACACTATGAATGTTCTATATAGAATACTGAAATCAAAATCTAGAAAATCAATCAATTAGATCTGGTATTTTATTCAAATAAGATAACCATTACATCATTGTGGATTTCAAAACTATCTTGATATGCATGGGTATGCGTAGAGATGACTTGATTTAAAAAAAATTATCGAGATTTAGGCTGCCAAATGCCTATGGAGTTTTCTTGTGGATCTTTGATTATTACAAATGTCCCTTCTGATACTTCCTGTTTATCAACAATGATATTTGCTCCTGCATTCTTTGCTTTGGATATAGATTCATCTAACGATTCAACTTGAATAAATATAGTTGGCGCTTTTTGCTCTTCACTTCTTCTTTTCAAAAGTGCTCCTTTTATCCCTGGACTATCAGTATACCAGTAATCTGAAGTATCCTTACCTTCTTCAAAACTCCAGTTAAATACTTTATTGTAAAATTCCTTTAATTGCTCATCGTTATCTGAAGGTAATTCAAAATAATTTACAATGTTTGTAGACGATTTCTTTGACATTTCTTAAGAGGTTCAATAATAAAAAAATGTTTGATTACTGTCGGTTTGACTCTAGTTTTTGTTTTACTGTTTGTGCTGCTTGTTGAATTCCTTGTCTAATTTTATCTTCTGCCTGACTTCCACTCAAAAAGTTGGCAATCTTTCCTGTTGTGGGTAGCTCATAATTTATGGTGTGATTTACTCTTGTGGCATTACCATTACCATTATTCTGAAATTCTTGAATACTTTCCCAGCTTTGAAATGGTCCTTCAGTTTGTCTCGTCACAAGTCTTTTATTTTGTTCTTTTTGAGCTACTTCTAATATCATTTCATCTTTTTTTCCCATGTATTGACCTTCAACTTTCATTTCGGAACCTTCTTCGCTTTTTTGACCTGAAATATTTTCTGATTCCTTTACTATATCGCGAGGCCAAGATTCTTTTATGTTATCTGGATTTGTATAATATTCAAAAACCTGCTGGACTGGTGCTTGTATTTCTATGCTTGTTTGTATTGTTGTCATTAACTAATCATATAATCAATAAACTTTATATGCATGTTATCATGGAGAAATGAAAGAGTTAGCACCATGAGCTAAGCAATTAGGTCAAATTTGCACTACTATTATGAAGATTATTTCATATTAATGAATAAAACACTAGTACGAAAAATTGGTTTCAACCACTACCAATCAATTTTAATCTAAATTACAGAATGTACAAGAGTTGTCTCTACCTGTTTAAAAAACTAAACAAAATTTCTATAACCAGAGATTCATTTATTTCTCCTATTTTTGTCAAGGGAGCTTGTCTAATTCCCCTCCCCTCCATCTGCTTTAGGTAAACTAAATACAAATGTAGAACCAACCCCATCGTTATTATTGTATGCCCATATTCTACCACCATGAGCTTCAACCAAATTTCGAGTAATGTATAATCCTAGACCCGTTCCCGTATCAGAGCCTGTGACAAATTTCTCAAAAAGCTTTGGCAAAATTTCAGATGAGATTCCTTTACCATTATCAGATATGCTAACAAATACTTCCTCCTTCCGGCCTGTATTATGGTCCTCCCTCAGCTCGTCGTCCTCCTTTGGCTCAAAGCTATTGTATTTGAGTTTTAAGCCATAGTCTCCATGTTTTTCATTTTCCTTAGATTTTGAGATATTTCCTTCGATAATGATGTCTATTCTCCCGTTTCGATTGGTAAATTTTATTGCATTGCCTATCAAGTTATTGATAATTTGGCCCAGTCTTAATTTGTCTGCATAAACCAAACATTGTTCACCGAGGCTGTCATTGAGAAAAGTAATCTCAATATTCTTATCCTTAATTTTTTGGCCCAGTTCTGTTCTAATTGAATCATTTATTTCTTTTACAAGATCTAACTTTTCTAATTGTATAAATAGGCTATTCTTTCTATTAGAATCAATTCTTGCTACATCTAATAGGTTGTTTATCAAATTGTCTAATCTGACGGAATTTCTAGAAAGTGCATCAAAATGTACTTTTAGATGATTGACAATACTTTTTAATTCGTCATCTGCTGTTACTTTTGTAATATTTAAAAGATCATTAATTACCTCTTCGCCTAATTCTGCATATCCCATAATCGCTTGAGTAGGTGTTCGAAGTTCATGTGCTGCTGTGTTAATAAATTCTCTTTCTATTTGCTCGCTATGAACAAGTCTTTCATTGGCAACTTTAAGGTTGGTAGACAATTCTGTTTGGTCCCATAGACTTTCAAAGATTGAAATGTAAGACAATACAGTGGGTTTACTTATTGAGTAAGTGACCAAGCCAATTGCTTTTTCAAATAATTCTTTGGAGTCATCCCTTAATTCAGTGGCTAAAACATATTTTCTATCTACTATTACTATAGTTGATATCAAATAATCCTGTTTTCGAATCTCTTTACAACTAATATTCTGTTTAATTAGATCCAAATTGTTAGTATTGTCATTTGAAAAGAGTAATACTTTGATCTTTTCATCAACTGGGGACAAAATCCTAATCCTAATATTTTCAGCGCTCTTTTGTTTTAATGCATCGATGACTCCCATAACAACTTCTCGCTTAATCGCGTTATAAGAGGGAAAAAGTATCATGATTTCTTGTTGTGCATTTTTCAATAAATCCAAGAAAATTTTTTTTGCTTCAATGGGTTGTTCAATTACTCTGGTTGTCCCAAAGTCAATTCCTGATTCGATCTGTATTATTCGCTCCTTTGCATCTTTTCCTTCTATCCATAATTCTTCAAAAACGGATTGAAAATGATTCATATACAGTGGATCTGTGCTATGTAGTATTTTCTCAAACATTTTTCCTTCTGTTACTCTCTCAACAGTGCCAACAAATTGTTTCTCTGAAACAGCAAAATTTAATTGGGGTAGATGTCTGGTGTGTCTAATTTTTATACCCATATTAAGAAACTTTTTAACCAAATCTATGTCTTTGTTATTCTCTATGTATGTTAACCAGCGTATTCCGTGCCCATTTCGAGATAATAGATTCAAATAAGCTTGCAAAAGAGGTTTATTTCTATCTAAAAGCTTAAAAAAATCGATAGAAGTGAAGTTTGATAGTCCTCCTTCTATTCGGTTGACAAAATCTATTGCATAATTTAAGGCGTCGGTCGGGTTATCTATCATGTTTGTTTCTAATGGTAATTTTCCATTTTCTAATTCTGTTCTTCTCTGCTCTACCGGTATTGCCTTCTTCCACAGGGTTTCGAATATAAATCGATTCTGTTCTACGATCTCTTTTGCATTGCTGTAAATTAGTTCTCTTACAACTTCTTTTTCATCTATTTTTGCAGCGGCAACATATTCTTTATTATCACTTATCCCGAAATTGCCTTTAGTATCTGGTAGGTGTCTTATCTCGGCATCAAATTCCTTGATTATCTGGTCGCAAATTCTTAAATTGTCTCGTGTAACTTCTGTTACTAGTTTTATCTTTACAGAGTTACTTTTGAGTATTGAATAAATGTTGTAAAACTCGATAACATTTAATACAGTAGATGGGCCATTGTGATCGCAGCAGGCGGCAAACTCATTCGTGCAATTTAATGCAAACTCCTTTCCTATTTTTGCTACATCGGCTCCATATACAATTCTGGTTACAGTTGGATTTTTTTTACTATTATTTTGCGTTATTCCCATATCGGTTTGGTTATTCCGCAATATGGATGATGGTGACTCTTCAGCGGATGATTGATTTGTTACCTTATCGAAATCCACCTTTTCATCCATTTCTACAATATTATACAAAATATTATATATACTGCAGCAAGGAATAAATTCTTATTAGTAGGCAAATATCGTTAACATCCCTTATTTCTTTTAGAATTAGAAATCCCTACCCCCTCGACGATACATCAAGTTCAAACCCTTCATGTTATACATCGGTTTGGCACTCTAAATAATATGTCCAATATGTTGGCGACATGAAATGATATTCTTTTATTGTTAAAATGATTTCACAATGCCATGTATTAATTCAGGCCATAATAGAGTTAGTTAAATCAGAAATTTCTTTGTGAGCGCTTTGAAAAATTCTTTCAGACCAAACAATCTTTTCAACGCCCTTCAACTTCTTTGTTTTCGAGATCAAGTCTAACAAATCTTTACTATCTCTATATACTACATTACCTAATAAATCAGAATCGCCTATATGGATTTCAACTGATTCAATTTTATCAAAATTCAAAATTTTTTGCAAGATCTCATGAGTATCTCCATCCTCTAGGTAGATATGTAACAAACCAGTCTTAAGGCCCAAGATTTCGTAGTTTAATTCTACTTTGCTTTTAATTATATTATTGGCGATCAGGTTGCGTGCTCTTCTTTGAACAGTTGAAAGTGGAATCTTTATTTCTTGAGAAATTTGTTTATTATTTCTACCAACCAGGAGTAATTCTAGAATTTTGACATCATGAGCATCCAACATTTTATCAATTTGAGCATTGATTATGCGTATTCGCCTCATACTACGATAAATATCATTACTTTTGAACATACATGATTTAAAGATACTAGAGGGGGATAAATGTGTCGATAAGTATAATTTTTTCTAATTATGGGTAAAGTCATGAAAAATAAAGAAAGAAATAGGTTGGATTTAGCTCTGTGTTGCTGCATTGCTACCTTTGTTTATTTGGCTTTCAACGTTTACATTGTTGCCAGAGCCTATTGTATCTCCACCAGATACTACCTGGCTGTTTTGGCTAGAGGATTGTGATTGGCTGATGCTTTGTTCTGCAGAGTTTCCACCTTGTCCAGCTTGTGCTAATGCGTTGTTTCCACT